>DASQQH010000562.1:0-8032 GCA_035643555.1 Acidimicrobiales bacterium
CGCAGGGAGGTGGCGGCGGCCCGCTGGGTGGAGGCCACCTGGGGCCGGCGCTCCTCCTCGTACTCCTTGAGGGCCGACTGGCAGTCCCCGCCCCGGGCCAGGGCGGCCTCCACGGCCCCGGCCAGGGTGATGGCGTCCTCCATGGCCAGCTTGGTGCCCGAGCCCACCGAGAAGTGGGCGGTGTGGGCGGCGTCGCCCACCAGGACCACGTTCCCGGTGTGCCACACCTGGTTGGTCACCGTGGCGAACTCCAGCCACCGGGAGTTGTTCCCGAGCAGCCCGTAGTCGCCCAGGTAGTCGGCGAAGGTGGCCTCGGCGAAGGCGATGCCCTCCTGGTCGTTCTCCCCGGGCGAGCGGGGCACCTCGGCGGAGCCCGCCAGGCCGGCCCGGGCCCAGGTGGCCTCGTCGGTCTCCACGATGAAGGTGGCGAGCTCGTCGCTGTAGGGGTAGACGTGGGCCTGGACCAGGCCGTGGGGGGTCTCGACGAAGAGGAACGTGAACACCTCCACGGGCCGGCGGGTCCCGAGCCACATGTACTTGGACCGCCCCCGGTCGACCGCCGGGCCCACCTCCGGGGCCACCGCCGCCCGCACGGTGCTGCCCACCCCGTCGGCGCCCACCACCAGGTCGTGGCCGCGGGCCAGGGCCGCCACGTCGGTGGCCTCGGTGTGGAACGCCACCTCCACCCCCACCTCGGACGCCCGAGCCGTGAGGATCGCCAGCAGGTCCCGGCGGGCCAGGGCGGCGAACTGGTGGCCGTCGGAGCGGGTCACCCGCCCCCGGAAGTGGATGTCGATGGCGCTCCACCGCCGCCAGCAAGCGGCGATCCGATCGAGGAGGACGGGGTCGGCGGCCGCCAGGTTGTCCAGGGTCTCCTGGGAGAACACCACCCCGAAGCCGAAGGTGTCCTCCGGGCCGTTGCGCTCGGCCACCCACACCTCCCGGCGGGGGTCGGCGGCCTTGAGCAGGGTCGCGGCGAGCAGCCCCCCCGGCCCCCCGCCGACCACCGCGATCCGCACCCCGGCCCGCCTCCTAGACGCCCCGGTCCACCAGGTGCTCGAACTCGAGCCCCAGGTCGGCCACCGCGACGGCCATGAAGGCCAGCGCGTGGCGCACGTTGGCGGTGACACAGGGCGCCAGGTCCTCCCGCCCGGCCAGATCGACCAGGGCCCGGTAGACCGCCACCAGCTCGGCGTCGGCCCCCTCCACGGGACGGCCCAGCAGATCGAGGTCCGGGCGGGGGGCACCGGGGCGGGTCACCCGGCCACCTCCCGGCCCTCGGCCCCGGCCGGGACGGCTCCGAGCCGGGACGGCCGCCGGTCCACCAGCCGGCGGGCCTTGAGCTCGAAGCGGGGCAGGGAGCCCGCCTCGGCCAGCTCGACCCTGAACCGGAGGCCCTCGTGGGCGCCGGCCAGGGCGGCGGCGAGGCGCTCGCAGATGGCCGGCCACTCCCCCACCCGGCCCGCCTGGTCGTGGAGCTCGCAGCGCAGGTAGATCTCGTCCCGGATGCCCTCGGTGACGATGGCCAGCTGGAACTCGTCCACCTCGGGGCACCCCCGGACGATGGACTCCACGGCCCGGGGGTAGACGTTGGTCCCCCGGACCACCTTCATGTCGTCGGCCCGGCCCAGCACCCCGCCCTCGTAGAGGTCGAAGGTCCGCCCGCAGCCACAGCGGGTGGCCGGGACCCGCACCACCAGGTCGGCGGTGCGGTAGCGGATCAGGGGGACCATGCTGCGCCCGAAGGAGGTCACCACCCGCTCCCCCAGACAGCCCTCGGCCACGGGCTCGCCGGTCGCTGGGTCCACCACCTCCTCGATCAGGTGGTCCTCGATGATGTGGGCCCCGCCGGGCTGGTGGGCGCACTCGAACATGAAGATGGTGGAGATCTCGGTCATGCCCGCCGTGTCGTGGGCCCTGGCGCCCCACTGGGCCTCGATGAGGGCCTTGGTCTCGGGGATCGACCCCGCCGGCTCCCCCGACAGGATCAGGCACCGCACGGGCGCCCCGGGGAGGTCCAGGCCCAGGTCCCTCGCGCACTGGGCCAGGCGGAAGGCGTAGGTGGGGGTGGTGGCGACGACCGTGGCCCCGAAGTCGACGATCTGGCGCACCCGGTTCTCGGTGGTCTGGGCCCCGCCCGGGACCACCAGGGCCCCCAGCTTCTCCAGCCCGTAGTGCAGCCCCCAGAACCCGATGAAGCTCCCGTAGCCGAAGGCCACGTAGGCGAGGTCGTCGGGCCGCACCCCCGCCGCCCACAGCCCGTAGCACCACAGCTCCGCCGCCCACGCCCAGTCCTTGCGGGAGTCGAGGGCCCGCAGGGACACCTGGCCCGAGGTGCCCGAGGTGGTGTGGAGGCGGATGGCCTCGCCGGGCCCGGCGGCGGCGAGGGTGCCAAAGGGCGGGGCCGCCTCCTGGCCGGCCATCCACCCCGAGCGGGTGGTGAAGGGCAGCCGACGAAGGTCGTCGAGGCTGGCCAGGTCCTCCGGGCCCACCCCGGCCCCGGCGAAGGCGTCCCGATAGTGGGGGCTCCGCTCGGCGGCGAAGGCCACGACGCGGCGCAGCTTGGCCAGCTGCAGGGCCCGGAGGTCCTCCCGGGGAAGGGTCTCGGTCCTCGGGTTCCAGTACGCCTGGTCGCTCATCGCCGCCTCCCCGCCAACGCCGGGGAGCCGGCCTCGCAGGCGACCTCCCGGAGCCGGGCCATGGCCCGGTGGACCTCGTCGAAGCTGGTGGACAGCGGCGACGGGCCGAGGCGCAGCCGTTCGGGCACCCGGTAGTCGACCACCACCCCCCGGTCGGCGAGCGCCCCCACCAGCTCCTCGGCCCGGGGGTGCGCCAGGGTGACGTGGGACCCCCGCCGTGCCGGGTCCCTTGGGGAGGCGAGGGTCACCCCCAGGGGGGCCAGCCAGGCGTCGGCCAGGGCGACCAGGTACTCGGTCATCGCCACCGCCTTGGCCCGGAGCCGGTCGATGCCCGCCTCGGCGAGGAGGGCCACCCCCTCCTCCAGCGCGCACAGGGCGAGGACCGGGGGGCTCCCCGAGAGGAACGGCGCCACCCCCTCCCGGGGGTGGTAGGCGGGTCCCATGGCGAACTGGTCCTGCTGGCCGAACCACCCCCAGATCGGGGGACGGAGGTGGTCCTGGAGCTCACGGCGCACGTAGCAGAAGGCCGGGGCCCCCGGGCCGGCGTCCAGGTACTTGTAGGTGCACCCCACGGCGAGGTCGGCCCCCGCCCCGGTGAGGTCCACGGGCACCGCCCCCACCGAATGGCACAGGTCCCACAGCATCAGGGCCCCGCAGTCGTGCACCGCCTCGGTCACCGCGGCCAGGTCGAGGAGGGCCCCGGAGCGGTAGGCGACGTGCGACAGGCACACCAGGGCCACGTCGGGGCCGAGGGCCTGGGCCAGGACCTCGGGGTCCAGGCCCTGGTCCAGGTCGGCTCGGACCATGCGCAGCTCCAGGCCGTGCCGGTGGGCGATCCCCTCCAGCACGTAGCGGTCGGTGGGGAAGTTGTCGTCGTCGGTGACCAGGACCCGACGCCCCGGCCGGGCGTCGACGGCGGCCATGGCGGCCTTGTACAGGTTGACCGTGGTGGAGTCGGCCACCACCACCTCGCCCGGCCGTGCCCCGAGGAGGTGGTGGGCCAGGCGGTCACCGACCCGGGTGGGCAGGTCCAGCCACCGCTCCCAGGAACCGATGAGCCCCCGCCCCCACTCCTCGGTCACCACCTGGGCCAGGCGCTCGGCGGTCGCCGCGGGCAGACGGCCGAGCGAGTTGCCATCCAGGTAGCACAGGTCCGGGTCGGGGATGACGAAGCGCTCCCGGAACCCGGCGAGCGGATCGTCGGCGTCCAGGGCGACGGCCCGGGCCGGGTCGGTCACCGCCGTTGGTGCCATCCACATCAGCCTCCTTCTCGTCCCGGCGCTGGCGGCTCGACCGCCCGGTGTCCCCGGCGACCGAGGCTACCGCGAGCCCGCCCCGGGCTTGATCAGGGCCGGCGCCGGGCGGTGCCGATGATGTGGGGCGCCACCGGGGCGGACAGGAGACAGGGCCGGAAGTGGAACCGGCGGGTCTCCACCATCTCGAAGCCGGCCTCGGTGATCGATCCCTCGGTGTGGCGGGCGGTGTGGCAGTTGCCCCCGAGCAGGGGCCAGACGACGTCGGCCAGGCGCTGCAGCCGGGCGGCCCGGGGGTCCGAGGAGCGCACGTGCTCGTAGAACCGCAGCTCGCCGCCCGGGCGCAGGACCCGGCGGAGCTCGGCCAGGGCCAGGGCGGGGTCCAGGGTCGAGCACAGCACGAGGGACACCACCGCCGCGTCGAAGGACGCCTCGGGCACCGGCAGGGCCTCGGCGGTGCCCGGTACGACCCGCACCGGCACCGGGGCGCCGGCGGCGGCCTCCTCGGCCCGGGCCCGCAGGAAGGGCTCCGGCTCGACGGCGACGGCGTGGGTGACCCGGCTCGGGTAGTGGGCGAAGTTGAGCCCGGTCCCCGCCCCCACCTCGATGACCTGGCCGGTGAGCCCGGCCACGAGCTCGGCCCGGTGCTCGGCGACACCGGCGGCCTCCATGCCGGGGGCGAAGCGGGCGTAGGCCCGGGCGAACACCGGGTGCTGGACCCCGCTCACCACCTGGCACCCCCGGGTAGCGACCTGGGAACGCCTCCGCGCATGCTGCAAGTATGGCGGTCCGGGGGGAGGTGACCGGCAGGGTTCTCGACACGGCCGTTCGAAGGAGGGCCCATGGGCGCAGAGGTCGACGCCGACGGTGGGGATAGGGTGGGTCGGTCCTTCGGCGAGGAGGGCGGGCGGCTGTCCTACGGGACCTACCTGTGCCTCCCGGAGCTGCTCGGGGCCCAGCGGCTCCTGTCCGACCCCCCCGCCCACGACGAGCTGGTGTTCATCACCGTGCACCAGGCCTACGAGCTGTGGTTCAAGCTGATGCTCCACGAGCTGGAGACGGCGCGGGACCTCCTCCTCCACGGGGCCGACCTGTGGCGTCCCCGCCGCCTCCTCGACCGGGTGGCGGCCATCGAGCGCCTGGCGGTCGACCAGATCGACGTGCTGGAGACCATGACCCCCCAGGACTTCCTGGCCTTCCGCTCCCAGCTGGCGCCGGCCAGCGGGTTCCAGTCGGTGCAGTTCCGGGAGCTCGAGTTCCTGTCGGGCTGGAAGGACCCCGCCTTCCTGGACCGCCTGCACCACGCGACGGCCGCCGAGGTGGACCGCCTCCGGCGCCGGCTGGCGGAGCCCACCCTGTGGGACGCCTTCCTGGCGGCGGTGCAGGGCGCCGGGCTGGCGGTGGCCCCCGAGGAGGCCCGCCGGGCGTCGCTGGTGGCCATCGCCACCGAGGCCACCGCCGCCCACCAGCAGCTGTGGGACCTGGCGGAGGCCCTGGTCACCCACGACGAGCTGGCCCGTGCCTGGCGGTCCCGGCACGTGGCCATGGTGGAGCGCCAGATCGGCACCAAGTCGGGCACCGGGGGGTCCACCGGCGCCCCCTACCTGCGGTCCCGGGTCGAGGGCCACTACTACCCCGAGCTGTGGGAGCTGCGCAGCTGGCTGTAGCCGCCTCCGGGCCGGCCCGGGGACCCTGTGCTAGCGTGCCGGCGGCGACGTCGCCCGACGACGCCAGGTAGGCCGAGGGCGCCACCAGGTGCCTGGGGGCCCCGGGTCGGGGCCCTGGGGGCGTACGGCGAGGAGCCGAGAGGGGGGAGTGGCCCGTGCGCCACCGCTGCAGTCCCTGCCGCCACCCCGGCGGGCCCCGGTACACCAGGGCGCCGGGCGCCAGCCGCCGCCTCGGACGAGGTCGGCCGTGCGGGTCCTGATCGTCGGTGGGGGGATCGCCGGGCTCACCCTGGCCGCCAAGCTGGCCCAGCAGGGCCGGCGTCCGGTGGTGGTCGAGCGGAGGGAGCGCTACGGGACCCGGGGCTACGCCCTCGGGCTCCACCCCTTCGGGTCCTGTGTCCTCCACGGGCTCGGCGTCTACCAGGCCTGGGCGGCGGGGGCCACCGAGATCCGCCGCTACGAGCTCGCCGACGAGCGGGGGGAGGTGCTCTCGGCGGTGGACCTCGACGAGCTGGGCTGCACGGTCGGCCCCAGCTACGACACCACCCACGACGACCTGGTGAGGGCGCTGCGGGGGGCCTGCGAGGACGTGGAGGTGCGCATGGGGACCACCGTGCGCCACCTCGACCAGCGGGAGGAGGCCGTGGCGGCGCTGTTCAGCGACGGGACCGGCGGGGAGTTCGACCTGGTCTGCGGGTGCGACGGCACCGGGTCCGAGATCCGGCGACGGGTCTTCGGGGACCAGCCGACCTTTGACACGGGCTGGGTGGCCTGGACCTGGGGGGGGCCGCCGTGGCCCTCGCCCACCCTGGTACGGGAGCACTGGCTGCCCGGAGCCTTCTTCGGCGCCTACCCCGTGGGGGGCGGGTCCACCTTCGTGACCGCCGTGCCCATCGACGAGGCCGACCCGGCCGCCGGCCTCTCCGAGGCCCAGATCATGGACCGCCTGGCAAGGGCCCTCGACGCCCTGGCGACGAGGGATCCCTCCCTGAGCACCGCCCTGGCCGCCCCGGCGGGGTTGGCGTCCTGGGCCCTCGAGGACGTCCAGGTCCCCGACCTGCACCGGGGCCGGGTGGTCCTGTGCGGGGACGCCGGCCTGGCCTTCCTGCCCACCGCCGGGCTCGGGGCCGCCACCGCCCTGCGGTCGGCCGCCGCCCTGGGCGACGAGCTCTCCCGCGCCGACGCCCGGCTGGTGCCCCTGGCCGCTGCACGCTATGCCAGGCGGGTGGGACCGGTGGTCAGCCGGGCCCAGGTCTCGTCCCACCGTCTGGCCCGGGCCATGTTCCGGGAACGGCGGGGCACGGCCCGGGCCCGGGACGAGGTGCGCCGCCACCTGCCCACCAAGGCCCGGGGCATCCGGCTGGTCGACCTCATGCGCGAGCCGCTCTGAGCCCCGGCCCGGGCCCGGAGTTGACGGGGCGGGGCGCCTTGCGCTCGGGTGAGCACGGCGAGGATCGACGACGGGAGGAGCGACGATGGCTGAGGGTGACCGGTTCGAGGCGGGCATGGCCGTGCGGCGGGAGGTGCTGGGCGACGAGCACGTGGACCGCGCCACCGCCTCGGCCACCGACTTCACCCGCCCCCTGCAGGAGCTGGTGACCGAGTACTGCTGGGGCACGATCTGGACCCGGCCCGGGCTGGCCCGCAAGCAGCGGAGCCTGATCAACCTGGCCATGCTCACCGCCCTCAACCGGCCCCACGAGCTGGCCCTGCACGTGCGCGGGGCCCTCGCCAACGGCGTCACCCGGGAGGAGATGACCGAGGTGTTCCTCCAGGCGGCGATCTACGCCGGGGTCCCGGCCGCCGTCGACGCCTTCCGCACCGCCCAGGAGGTCATCGACGCCGACGGCCGCGGCGGCTGACCCCCGCCGCCCGGCTAGCCCCCCTGGGGCGCCGCCACCACCGCCACGCCCATCAGCTCGACCAGGGCGGCGGGGTCGAACAGGGCGGTGACCCCGAACAGGCCCATGGCCGGGTAGTGCCGGCCGAACCACCGCCGCCACACCCGGCCCAGGTCGGGGAGGGACGCCCGGTAGGCGGCGGGGTCGGTCACGAACACCTGGAGGGAGACCAGGTCGGCGGGGGCGCCGCCGGCGGCCCGCAGGGCCTCGCACAGGTTGGCCGCGGCCTGGTCGAACTGGTCCACCACCGTGGCTCCCCTGATGGCCCCGTCGGGCCCCTGGGCGGCCTGGCCCCCCAGGTACACGGTCCGCCCCGGCCCCGCCACCACGGCATGGGCGTAGCCGACCGGCTCGGCCAGGTTGGGGCTCACCACCACCCGGTTCCCCGGCACCGGGGTCACCCCTGGATCCCCCCGCCGTCGAGCACCAGGGCCTGGCCGTTGACGGGGGCGGCCGCCGGGGAGGCCAGGTAGGACACCGCCGCGGCCACCTCCTCGGGGGCAACCAGCCGCCCCAGGGGCGCCTGGGCGGCCAGGGCCGAGCGGGCCTCGGCCTCGCTCCGCCCGGTGGTC
>DASQQH010000563.1:0-4679 GCA_035643555.1 Acidimicrobiales bacterium
CTACCCCTACTGGGCGGGCCAGGCCCTCATCTACCTGCCGGTCTTCGTGTGGCTGGGGCGGCGACGGCCCATCGGCGCCGGGGAGGCCGGCGCCGCCGCGGCCCTGCTGGCGATCGCCACCTACCTGGTCAAGGTCTGCTACAGCCCCACCCAGTTCCGCTTCCCCGACGAGCTGCTGCACTGGCGGACCGCCCAGACCATCCTCGCCACCCACCACCTCTTCGGTGCCAACCCGGCCCTGCCCGTCAGCCCCCTCTACCCCGGCCTGGAGAACATCACCACCGCCCTGGCGAGCGTCACCGGCCTGTCGGTCACGGTCGTGGGCCTGGCCGTGGTCGGGCTGTGCCATCTGCTCGTCACCGTCGGGGTCTTCCTCCTGGTCCGCTCGGTCCTCGAGGCGGGGTCCCTCCACAAGACCCTGCCCCCTGCCCGCACGGCGGGCCTGGCCGCCGCCATCTACGCGACCGGACCCCACTTCCAGTTCTTCGACGCCATGTTCGTCTACCTGGTCCCGGCCCTGGCCTTCGCCGTGCTCACCCTGGTGGCCGCCGTCCGCCTCACGACCGCCCGCGGCCGGGCCGGCGTATGGACCTGGGGCGGGGTGGCCGCGGTGACCGGGGCGGTGGTGGTCGTCACCCACCATGTCACCAGCTGGGCGCTCGTGGGCCTCCTCCTCGCCGGTGTGCTCGGCGCCCTCCTCACCCGGCGGCGTCAGGCCGCCCTGCGCCTGGGCCTGCTCACCGCCGGCCTGGCCGCCGGTGTGGGCGTCTGGCTCGGCCTCGTCGCGCCCCAGACCGTCGGCTACCTCGGTCCCTCGGTGCACAACATCATCACCGGGGTCACCCACCTCCTGGAGGGCCGGCTGGGCGGCGGGGTGCGGCCTGGGCAGGCCAGGGCTCCCTCGGACCTCCTCTTCGGCTACGGGACCGCGGCGGCAACGGTCCTCGGCCTGGCCATCGGCTGGCGCCGGCTCCTGCGGATCCGACCCCGGGAGCCCTGGGCGGTTGGCCTGGCGGCGGCGGCCACCGCCTACGCCGCGGTCATCGCCGTCCGCGTGGCCGCCACCGACGGCACCGAGCTGGCCGGGCGCTCGCTCGCCTACGTGTTGATCCCGGTGAGCTTCGTGCTCGCGGTGGGGTTCCTCGCCGCCCGGTCCGGCTCCCCCCGACCCCGACGGTGGAGCGCAGCGGGGCTCCTGGTCGCGGTGGTCCTGGTCCTGGGGGCGCTCACCGGGGGGTGGCCGCCGTCCTGGGAACGCCTGCCGAGGGCCTACCTGCCGGCGGCCTACGAGTCCTCGGTGAGCCCCCAGGGCGTCGCCGCCGCCCGGTGGGCGGCGACCGATCTGGGCCCGGACAACCGGTTCGGGTCCGACGCGGGGAACTACGCCCTCATCTCGACGATCGGCCGGCAGGCGCCGGTACGCAACGTGGCCGCCTTGTACTACGCCCCCACCTGGACACCCGCGGCCGCCCGGCTGGCCCGGAGGATCGACGTGGGCTACCTCCTCGTGGACCGACGCCTGGCCAACCAGGTGCCGCCCACCGGCTACTACTTCCCGGTCGATCCCAGAGCGGGCCTGCTGACCCGGCCCATCGGCCTGGGAAGCCTCACCAAGTTCGACACGGCCCCGGGCGTCAACCGCCTCTACGACAACGGCGCCGTCGTCATCTACGGCCTGGGGGGCACCCGATGACCCGGCTCCAGGTCGTGGTGCTGGCGGCGGTGGCGCTGGTCGCGGCCATGGTGGTGCTGGTGGTGGGGGGTGGCCCGGCCATGGTGGTCGCCGGGATCGTGGTCGCGGCGTGCCCCGGGGTGGCGCTTGGCTGGCTGCTCGCCCGGGCGGCGAGCCTGTCGGCGGTGGAGCGCTGGGTGGCCTCCGCCGCCGCCTCCCTGGCCGTGTGCGCCCTGGGGGCCTTCGTGCTCAACGTCGTCGGGGGACTCACCCCGGCCTCCTGGGTGGGCCTGCTCACCGGGGTGACGGCCCTGGGCGCCGGCGTGGCGCTGGTCCGGGGACCGGCCCCGGCCGATCGGGGGAGCCGGGGGGCGCGGCCCGTCGGCCGCCGGTGGTCGGGGGAGCCAGCCAGGGTGGCCGTGCTCGGGCTCGGCGCGCTGGCCATCGCCGGAGCGGCCCTCGGTCTGTCGGTCAGCAGTGACCTGGGGCGACCCGCACCGGGGTTCGCCGCCCTGTGGGTCGTGCCCCACGTCGCCCGGGGGGCACCCACGGGCACCGCCCAGGTGGGGGTGGCCGACCAGGGACGGGCCCCCACCCGCTTCTGGCTGGTGGTGAGCGCCGACGGCGCGCCGACCTCGAGCTGGACCTTCACCCTGTCGCCGGGCCAGTCCCGCACCTGGGTCGTCCCCGTGTCGGGCTCCGAGCACCTTGGCGCCACGCTCTACCGGGCCGTGGGCCACACCTGGCCCGCCACCCCCTACCGGCAGGTCCACTGCGTGCCGGGTGCCTCGTGGCGCTCCCCGGGCTGAGCGCCGTCTCCTCCCCGACGCTTCGGGCCCGGGTGAGCCGTCACCGCAGCCTGCTCACCAACGCCGCGTCGCTGTTCGCCACCACGGGGGTCACCGCCCTGTCGGGGGTGGCCTTCTGGTGGGTGGCCGCCCACCGCCTCCCGCTGGCGAGCGTGGGCTACGCCTCGGCCGCGGTCTCGGCCATGACCCTGATCGCCACGGTGGGGATGCTCGGGTTCGGCACGATGCTCATCGCCGAGGCGGGTCGGGTCCCGGGCCGCAGCGGGGGCCTCATCACCGCCGCCCTGCTGGCCGCCGGGGCGGTGTCGGGGGCCGGCGCCCTCCTGGTCGTGGGGACGGCGGGCCTGGCGGGTGGGTTCATCCCCTCCGCCCGCTCAGTGGGCGGGGCCGGCTGGCTGGTGGTGGGGGCCGCCCTGATCAGCGTCGGCTTCGTCCTGGACCAGGCCCTCGTCGGCCTCCTGGCCGGTGGGGTGCAGCTTGCCCGCAACACCGTGTTCTCCCTGGCCAAGCTGGGGGCGGTGGCGCTGGTGGCCGGGGTGTGGGGACCCCGGTACGGGGTCGGGGTGCTGGCCGCCTGGGTGCTCGGGGCGGCGGTCTCCCTCCTGGTCCTGGCCCCGATCCTGTGGCGACGGCGCTTGGGTGTGGTGGGCCGCCCCGACTGGGTCGCCCTGTACCGCCTGCGCCGGGTGACGGCGTCCCACAGCGTGCTCAACCTGGCCACCCAGGCCACCCGCCTGGCGCTCCCGGTGCTGGTGACCGCGCTCCTGTCGGCGACCACCGGGGCGGTGTTCTACGTGGCCTGGATGGTGGCGCAGCTGGTGTACCTCCTCCCCGGCCACCTGGCCACCGTCCTGTTCGCCATCGGCGCGGGGGAGACCGAGGTGCTGGCCGACAAGCTGCGTGTGACCCTCACGGTCTCGGTGGCCCTCGGGGCGGTGGTCACCACCGCCGTGGCGGTCTTCGCCCATCCGCTGCTGGCGGTGTTCGGGCCCTCGTACGCGGCCGATGCCACCTGGCCCCTGCGCCTCCTGCTGATCGGCTTTCTCCCCATGGTGGTCAAGGTCCACTACGTGGCCGTCGTGCGGGTGCAGCGTCGCCTCACCCTGGGCGCGGCGGTGACCGCCGGGGGGACGCTGGCCGAGCTCGGGGGGGCGATCGCCGGCGGGCTGGCGGGGGGGCTCGACGGCCTGTGCCTGGGGCTGCTCGTCGTCCTGGTGGTGGAGGCCCTGGTCTGTGCGCCAACCGTCGCCCTCGCCGCCATCCACCGGGCCAGGCGGCCCGTCATCCCCGGACCGAGCCCGGCGCCTGGAAGTACGGGTCGGCGACGAGACGGTGGTAGGCACGCAACGACGACGCCGACGAGTCCACCCGCCAGTCGGCCTCCGATCGTGACCGGTTCGTGTCGTACCACACCACCGCCTTGACGTCGGGATGGCTCTTCAGCCAGGAGCCGGCGTCGCCGATCCACGACGCTTTCGAGTCACCGGCCGGAGCCGTTCCCCAGGCGGGATTCCATTCCAGGGACGACACCTCGGCGATCATGATCGGTTTGCGACTCTCGTAGTCGTCGTAGACGGGCTGGAAGATCGACCCGAAGGACTGCCAGGTGAAGCCGGTGGTCTCTCCCCAGTTGTATCCGTCGATTCCCACCCAGTCCACGTACCTGTCACCCGGGTAGTAGCGGGTCCAGTTGTTCGGACTGTTCGGATCGGTCCCCCCGGGATGGGAGTCGGCGTTGGGCGCCCACACCCAGGACACGTTCGCCGCCCCCACCTGGTGGAAGATGTCCCAGATGTGCCGCCAGGCGGCGATGAACGCCTGAGGATCACCCGACCACGGGAACCAATCACCGTTCATCTCCGAGAGCGGCCGTAGGAACACGGGGTGACCGAATGCCTTCAGCCGCTCCGCAGCGGCCATGATCACCGAGTCCTGGGACCCGTCGTTGATCGCGGCCACGCTGACCCCCCACCAGTTCTCCAGGGGGATCCGCCCGTGGGCCACATCGTTCTCCTCGGGGCCGCCCGGGAACTGGTCGGTCCACGCGTAGAAGTGGGCGTCGATGGCGAAGGTGCGGCCGAGCTGCGCTTCGCGGTAGGCAATGGATTGGCCGAGCGTCATGCCCGGCAAATCCGAGAAGATCCCCATCTCCACCGCCGCCGGGTCCGGTCCTGTGCCCCTGGACCCGCCGGCGCCGA
>DASQQH010000564.1:0-5031 GCA_035643555.1 Acidimicrobiales bacterium
CAGTTCCTCCACCGAGAGCGACTTGCGGAGGACCCCCAGGGCCCCACTCGCCAGACATCTGGCCGCCTGCAGGTCGGTGCTCCACCCGGTGAGGACGAGCACCGCTGCGCCGTGGTCCACAAGGGGGGCGACGAAGGTCGAGCCATCCAGGCCGTCGCCCAGTCGCAGATCGATGAGCACGACCGGCCGTGCGGTGGGGGCGCCGTGCACCACCGCCAGGAGCCTGGAGAGGTCGGCCACGCCGTTGCCGGTGATCGCCTCGGTTGAGAACCCCCGGGCAGCGAGGACCCCGGCCAGTCCCTCGGCGAGCACCCGGTGGTCCTCCACGATGATCACGTGGGGACCGGCGACCCTGTCCACGGCTCCATGGTCGACTACCCCGGGGGGCAGTGGGGAGCGCCCGGCGCCCCGCCACCGATGGGCCACGATCCGTGGTCACCCGACCGCAGCTGAGCGTCGGTGTTCCCGGGACGGCGGGGGCGTCGCCCCCCGGTCGGCCCCGGCGCCCGGCCCCGGTGTCGGCCGGTCGAGGGGTGCTCCCCGCGGCGACGGGCGGGGAACGGCACCGGTCGCCCGGGCCGGTGCGCGCACCAGGCAAAGGCCGGTCGCCACCGAGGACGGAAGCTACCCTCGGGGGTGCCCGCAAGTGAAACGAGACGGCGGTGAGTGACCAAGTGCCTCCCAGCGTGCCCCGGTGGCTCTCCGGGGCTGCTGCCGTCTCCTGGCGGCTGCTGGTGGTGGCTGCCGCCCTGGTGATGGCCGGCCTGGCGCTGAAGCGCCTCGAGGTCCTCGTGGTGCCGGTGATGGCCGCCCTGTTCCTCACCACCGTCCTGGGCCCGCCCGCGACCTGGCTGCGCCGGCGGGGGGTCCCCGGGCTGCTGGCCACCTGGATCGTGCTGCTCGTGGCCGCGGCGGTGGTGACCGGCATCATCTTCGGGCTCGTCCCGACCGTGGAGTCCGAGTTCGCCCGGCTGGGCAGGACCCTCGGGACCGGGATCACCAGGACCGAGGGGTGGCTGGTCCATGGCCCCCTCCACCTCTCCCAGGCCCGTGTGAGCGCCTCGTTCGACCGGGTGGTGAACTTCCTCAACAGCCACCGCCAGGCGGTCATCAGCGGGGCCTTGACCGGCGTCCACCTGGCCGCCAGCGTCCTGGCGGGGATCCTGCTCACCATCGTGCTGACGTTCTTCTTCGTCAACGACGGCCAGCGCATCACCTCCTGGGCGATCGGCCTGTTCCCCGAGCGCCAGCGCCAGGACGCCCACGCCCTCGTCGAGCGGTCCTGGCGGGTGCTGACCGGCTACATCCGGGGCACGGCGATCAACGGCCTGGTCAACGCCGCGGTGCTGTCGCTCACCCTGTTGGGCCTGGGCGTGCCCTTCGTGGTGCCGGTCGCGCTCCTCACCTTCGTCGGCGCGTTCCTCCCGGTGGTGGGCGCCATCATCTCGGGGCTCCTGGCCGCCCTGGTCGCTCTGGTGTCCAACGGCCCGCTGGCGGCGGCGATCGTGATCGGCGCCACCATCCTGGCCCACAACCTGGAGGGCTACCTGGTCGGGCCGTGGGTCGTGGGGCGGGCGGTGCGCCTCCACCCGGTGGCGGTCCTGTTGGTCCTGGGGGTGGGGACCATCCTGGGCGGGGTGATCGGCGCCTTCCTCGCCGTCCCCGTGACGGCGGTGGTCGCCGCCATCGCCCACTACTACCGGGCGGGTCGGGACGCCCCCTTCCCCCCCGAGCGCCCCCGCCGTCGGCGCCAGCAGGCCAACGGGGCCGGCGGGGAGGAGCTCCCCGAGGTGGCCCGTCCCGGACCCGCGCCTCGGTAGGCTCGGCGACGGTGGGCGTGACGGCGGACGCGACCGAACCCGAGGGGCTGATCTCCTCCCTCCTGGAGACCCCGGAGGGCCGCCGGGACCCCTACCCCCTCTACCGTCGCCTGCGGGCCCGGGCGCCGGTGCACCGGGGCCAGTACGGGCTGGTCCTCAGCCGCTACGACGACTGCCTGCGGGTCCTCAAGGACCCCGGGCTGGGCAAGGGACTCCGGGACGCGCGGGGTGGCCCACCCCCGATGGGCGGCGGGTCCCCTGAGGCGGACGGTGAGGTCGCCTCCATGCTGGACCTCGACCCCCCGGCGCACACCCGCCAGCGCCGGTTGGTCAGCCGGGCCTTCACTCCCCGCCGGGTGGAGGCCCTCCGCCCGGCCGTGGGCCGCATGGTGGAGGGGCTGGTGGACCGGCTGGCCGACGCGGGGGAGGCCGACGTGATGCGTGAGCTGGCCTTCCCCCTGCCGGTCACGGTGATCGGGGAGCTCATGGGGGTCCCCGAGGCCGACCGGGCCGGGTTCCAGCCCCTCGTGCGAGACGCCGCCGCCACCCTGGAGGTGGCGGTGGACGACGAGACCTGGGCCAGGGCCCGGCGGGCCCGGGCCACCATGGCCAGCTACTTCCGGGACCTCATGGCCGAGCGGCGCGCGCGACCGGGCGACGACCTGTTGACCGCGCTGGTGAGCGCGCCCGAGCGCGACGACCGCCTGGGGGAGCCCGAGGTCGTCGCCACGACCCTCCTGTTGTTCGGGGCCGGGTTCGAGACCACCACCAATCTCATCGGCAACGGGCTGCTCGCCCTGCTCCGGCACCCCCAGGAGGCGGGCCGCCTCGGTGCCGACCCCTCGAGGGAGCTGGTCGCCAGCACGGTGGAGGAGCTGCTCCGCTGGGACAGCCCCGTTCAGCTCGACGGTCGGATGGCCCTGGAGGAGGTGGTGGTGGCGGGCCACCACCTGGTGCCCGGGGACGTCGTGTTGACCCTCCTGGGCTCGGCGAACCGGGACCCCGCGCGCTTCGTCGACCCCGAGCGCCTCGACCTGTGCCGGACCGACGGGGGCCCCATCAGCTTCGGCGGGGGGATCCACTACTGCCTGGGCGCCGGGCTGGCCAGGATGGAGGGCCAGGTCGTGTTCGGGACCCTGGCCCGGCGGTTCGCCGCCATCGAGCTGGCGGAGGAGCCCGAGTGGCGCTCAGGCCTCACCCTGCGAGGCCTGAGCAGCCTCCGGGTCCGGGTGCGCAGCCACTGAGCTCAGCGCGCCTGGGCGCCGTGGCGTCCGGCGCCGGCGGCGAAGCGGGCCGCCCCTGCCAGGGCCTCGCCGCTGGCCACCGCCTCGCGGCCCCGACGGGCCTCGTTGCGCACCGCTGCCTCATGGCCCAGGCCCCACTGCTCGATGGCTGACAGCCGGTCGCTGCGGAGGGCGCCCTGGGGGAGGTCGGCCAGACGGTGGGCCAGCCCCCGGGCCTCGGCCAGGGCGGTGCCCGGGGCCACGAGGCGGTTGACGAGGCCGATGTCGGCCGCCTCCTCGGCCCCCACCTCCCGACCGGTGAGGATGAGGTCCATGGCCCGGCTGTGCCCGATCAGGCGAGGGAGGCGCACGGTGCCCAGATCGACCAGGGGAACGCCGAACCGCCGGCAGTGGACGCCGAACACGGCGTCGGTGGCCGCCACCCGTAGGTCGCACCACAGGGCGAGCTCCAGTCCCCCGGCGACCGCGTAGCCCTCCACGGCGGCGAGGACCGGCTTGGACAGCACCAGCCGGGTGGGGCCCATCGGACCGTCGCCGGTGTCGGAGATCGGCCGGCGGTCCCCGGCGGCCAGGGCCTTCAGGTCGGCGCCGGCGCAGAAGGTCCCACCGGCGCCGGCCAGGATGGCCACGGCCCGGCTCGGGTCGGCGTCGAAGTCCCGGAAGGCCCGGCCGAGCGCCGCTGCGCTGGCCGAGTCCACGGCGTTGGCCACCTCGGGCCGCTCGATCGTGACCACCGTGACCGGACCATCGATCTCCACCGTGACGCTCATGGCGGGAACGCTACCGAGGCCGGGTGCTAGGGGGAGCGGTCCTCGGTGTGGTGGGCCGGCTCCTCCTGGGTGGGCGCCGGACGGGAGGTGTCCCGGAGGCGGTCGAGGGCCCCCACCGCCGGGGCCGCCACGCGACCGACGGCGCCGCTCTGGGGCAGGCGGGGGTGCGGGCGGGTGGGGACCAGCCGTGCGCCTCGCTGGATCCGGCCGGCGAGGAGGACCAGGGTGAGGCGGTCCACCGCACCCAGGAGGGCGGGGAAGACCACCGCCTCCTCATGGCGGATGTGGCGGCCCACCTGGGTCATGACGCCGTGGAACCCCGTCTCGAACCCGGGCTCGTCGGGTTGGGTGCCGTCCAGGACGGCCAGATGGCGGAGGATGTCGTGGTGCGCCTCGAGGGCCTCGTCGGCCAGGGCCGCCCCGTCGGGCGCCGAGCGGCGGACCAGGGGATAGACGTAGCGCTCCTCGACACCGATATGGGCCGACAGGGTCCCGATGAGGCGTTGGGCCAGGCCCAGGCGTCGCGCCTCGCTGAGGACACCCTCCGAGCCGTCCAGGAGCTGCCAGAGGTGGTCGATCCGGCGGTGGTGGACGATGAGGACGCCGATCCCGTCCCAGGCCGCCTCCTCCGACAGGCTTTCCACGCTCATCTGTGCCGACCTCGTTGGTGAGTGGGGGCTGGCGCACCCGACGCAGTGGGACCCCCGTCGGGGCGCCTCTCGCTGGGGACCTACCCGGGCGCACGCCGAGGATACCGGACCACAGGGCGGGCCGCTCCGGGGGGCGTCGCCAGGGTCGCCTCGTCGGTCGGGTGGTGGCTGGCGAGGGCGCCGTCGTGGGCCAGGTGGGCAACGGCCATCCCGTGGACCAGGACCGCCGCGTCGGCCAGGAGGCGACGGTGGCAGCGCCACCACAGCGCCTCGGAGCACATGGCCGCCGTGGGCCGCACCCCGGCCTCCGCGAGGAGGTCGTCGAGGGCGGCGGCGAACGCCTCGCTCGCCATCCAGTCGGCGTAGCCCCGGAAGGAGGGGTGTGCCAGCCCCTGGTTGGGGGAGTCGGGCAGGGCCCGCCGCCACCCGCCCAGCCGGGGCTCCCAGCGGTAGGAGACGCCGGCCTCGGGGAGCCAGCTCGCCAGCCGGGTCCGAGCGACGTGGGGGTGGCGGCGGCTGCCGGGCGCGGCGCGCACGTCGACCACCG
>DASQQH010000565.1:0-8807 GCA_035643555.1 Acidimicrobiales bacterium
CACAGCTCCAGCACGGCGTCGTCGACCCGGTCCAGGCCACGGGGGGCCTGATGGTCGCTCACGTAGGCCAGGCTGACCCCGCCCAGCTCCACGCGGTAGCCGAGGTTGGTTCCCAGGTGGGGGACGGCCCTGACCCGGACCTTGGCGTCCCCCAGGGCCAGGTCGTCCTCGCCGAGGTCGTGGAACCGCACCTGGCCGGCCAGGTCCTCCAGCCGCACCGGGAAGTAGGGCGGGCGGAGCGCGTCCTTGACGGAGGCGGCCAGGCTGGCGTCCTCCTGGGCGGGGCCGTAGACGTCGAGAACCGCTCCCTCCCGGTCGAGGGGGGAGAAGAAGGGCAGGCCCTGGAGGTGGTCCCAGTGCAGGTGGCTCACCAGCGCCACCCCCTGGAACGCCCGGTCCTCGGGCCACCCGAGGCCGACGCCCCGCAGCCCGGTCCCCAGGTCCAGGATGAGCGGCGTGGTGGTCCCCGGGACCTCCACGACCACACAGGCCGTGTTGCCCCCGTACCGGCGGTGGTCCTCACCCCCGCAGGGACAGGATCCTCGCACTCCGTAGAACGTGACCTTCAGCCTTCTACCCCTTCCCTCAGGGCGAGGGTGGGCCCTCGCCTGCCTGGGGTGCGGTCAGCGTCGCCCGTCAGGCACAGCCCTGCCATGAAAATGCGCCGACGGGCCGGGGCGCAAGACCCTTCCCGGGGGACCCCGTCGTGGCGGCCCCCGGCGGCCTGCCTCCCCTGGGTACGGACCCCGCCCCCCGTCACGCCAGCGTGAACCAGGGGTCGCCACCGTCGGGGACCACCCGGGCCACGAGCCCCTCGGCCACCAACCCCTTCGCCACCCGGGCCACCCGGTCCCGCTGGCCCGGCCAGCCCATGGCCTCGTCCAGGCCCGCCTCGGGCACCGGCCCGGCCCGGAGGGCCTCCACCAGGCGGCCCCGGCCCTGGCGGTCGGACCCGGCGAAGGTCGACTGACGACCGCTGGTCCCCGCGGAGCCCCGGGCGGGGTCGGACCCGTCGTGGGCCGGGGCGTTCCGCCAGGAACAGACCCCGGCCACCGGGCAACCCGCACACGACGGCGACGAGGTGGTGCACCTCGTGGCCCCCAGGTCGACCAGGGCCTGGTTCCAGTCCCACCCCCGCCCCCGGGGGACCAGCTCGTCGGCCAGACGCTGCGCGGCGGCGGCCGACAGCGGCGCACCCGCCACGCACCGGGCGAGCACCCGGGCCACGTTGGCGTCGAGGACCCCAACGTCGACACCTCCGGCGAAGGCCAGGACCGCCCGGGCCGTGTACGGGCCCACCCCGGGGAGCGCCAGCAACCCGGGCAGGTCCGCCGGGAGGCGCCCACCGTGCTGGGCCACCGTGACCACGGCCGCCCGGTGGAGGGCGACCGCCCGGCGGTTGTAGCCCAGCCCGCTCCACGCCCGCAGGACCTCGGCCACCCCGGCCGCCGCACAGGCGGCCGGGGTGGGGAAGGCCTCGAGGAACGCCGGCCACCGGCTGGCGACCCTGGACGCCTGGGTCTGCTGGAGCATCACCTCGCTCACCAGCACGGCCCAGGGGTCCCGGGTGGCCCGCCAGGGCAGCTCCCGGCCCCCACCGCCCTCGGCCCACCACCCGAGCACCGCCTCCTGGACGGTCGCCCGGGCCGCCGGGGTCAGGCCTGGTCGCTCCACACGTCCTCGCCGTAGGGGCGACGCCGGGGGGGCGCTGCCTCCCGCTTCCACACCATGGCCTTGCGGCGGAAGGCGCAGACCTCCTCCCCCCGCTGGTTGAACCCCTTGGTGGCCACGGTCACCACGCCCCGGTCGCCCTTGGACCGGGACTCGGCCACGTCGAGGACCCTGCTCTCGGCGTAGATGGTGTCCCCGTGGAAGGTGGGGTGGCGGTGCACAAGGGACTCGACCTCCAGGTTGGCGATGGCGGCGCCGCTCACGTCCGGCACGCTCATCCCGAGGACCAGGGAGTAGACCAGGTTCCCCACGACGACGTTGCGCCCGTGGACGGTGCCCCCCTCGGCGAACCAGGCGTCGGTGTGGAGGGGATGGTGGTTCATCGTGACCATGCAGAACAGGTGGTCGTCGTACTCGGTGATGGTCTTGCCGGGCCAGTGGCGGTAGACGTCGCCCACGACGAAGTCCTCGAGGCACCGGCCGAACGGTCGCTCATGGGTGGCCATGGCGCTCCCGCGTACTACGCCCGCCGGGGCGACGTCCAGCGACCGGCCGGAGCCCCGGCTCAGGCCGTCTCGGACTGTTCCGCATCGGCGGGGCGGGTGCTGAAGGACAGCACCCACGACTCGTCGGTCTGGCCATCGATCATCAGGCGCCAGGTGAACCGGTTGCCTGGCTCCAGAGGGAGGGGTCCCAGGTTGATGGCCAGGGTCACGTCCACCGGGCTCCCCTCGGGCAGCCCCTCGGGCCTGCCGACCTGGAAGTCCCCCCGGACCTCGACCGGCCGGGTCCCCTCCGGGGTCTCGACGCTGACGTCCCCGCCGTCGGCGTCCTGGAGGAACAGCTCCCAGTGGTGCTCGGCCTCCGCCTCGTTCCACCCCACCTCCACCTTGAGGGCGATGGCGGAGGGTGTCGGGGCCGGGCCGATCACGCTCCACCCCCCGCCGAGGATGAACAGCTTCCCCTCCGCGACCTGGGCCGCGTCGCACAGCAGCATCGTCACCTTCACGGGCGGCCAACCTAACGGCTCGGCCCGACCCGGGCCGGCCGGCGACACCGCCCCGCGCCGCGCCGGGGGCCATAGGCTGCCGGCCGTGCTGGACCACATCTTGCGGGACGACGCCTACCGACGCCCCCTGGCCACGGCCCTGGGGCGGCTGGGCGTCGGCCCGGGGTGGCGCTGTGTCGACGTGGGGGCCGGAGGTGGGGACGTCAGCGTGGCCCTGGCCACCCTGGTGGGCGAACAGGGGCGGGTGTACGCGGTCGACGCGGACCCCGACGCCCGGGACGCCACCGCCGTGGCCGCCGCCGCCGCCGCGCCGGCCCAGGTGCTGGCGCTCACCCAGGGCGCCGAGGACCTCCTCCTGCCAGAGCCGGTGGACCTCGCGCTGTGCCGCTTCCTGCTGATCCACGTGGTCGACCCCCTGGTCGTGGTGACCCGGATGGCGGGCGCGGTCCGCCCGGGCGGGTGGGTCCTGGCCCAGGAGCCCATCACCTCCGCCGGTCGGGTCGGGGGGAGTCCGTTGTCCATGCCCGAGACCCGCCACCCCGACGTGGGAGCCCTGCTGCCCGGGCTGGCCAGCCAGGCCGGCCTCGCCGTGGTGGACGCCTGGGCCGAGGCACCGGCCGGCGCCGGTCCCGGACGGGTCGCCGAGTACCTGGCGTCCCTGACGGGGGTCCACCCTGGTGACGACCCGGTGGTGCTGCCCCCCCTGGTCACGGTGGTGGCCCGGCGGCCGTGGGCGGGGGCGGAGCCCCCCGGCCCCTGCTCCTACCCCACCGACGCCTGAGCCCGGGGCTGCCCCGGGCCGAGCGACGGCGCCCGACCGGGCGTGGGGTCGCTAACGTGTGCCGCCATGTCGGAGCCTGATCTGGACGCGGCCTCGGCGGCGGTCGACCTGGCGACGGGGGCGGTGCAGCAGGTGGTGGCCACCCTGGCCGAGAGCGGCGACCCGGACCGGGACCAGGTGCTCGCCTACGACCTGGCCCACGCCGCGGCGTCGGTGGAGGCGGCCCGGGCCGCCCTGGCCTACGGGGCCCACGGCGAGCTCGAGGGTCGGATGGCCAGCGCCTTCATCGCCGAGGTGATCGCCGATCTGTGGGGACGGCTGCTCGGCCGGGAGGCGCTGTGGGGAGTGGCACCCGAAGCCCTCGAGGGCGCCCGGGCCTTCCTCGCGACCTGCCGGGACCCGCGGTTCCTGGCGGACCTGGCGGACCGACAGGGCCCACGGCACCTCACCGAGGACTTCGAGCTGGTGGCCGAGGTCTTCCGCCGGTTCGCGGAGGAGCGGATCGAACCCGTGGCCGAGCACGTCCACCGGGCGAACGACGACGTCCCCGAGGACATCCTGGCCGGCCTCGCCGAGCTCGGCGCCTTCGGCCTCTCGGTGCCCGAGGCCTATGGCGGGAACGCCACCGGCGGCGAGCACGACTACCTGGGGATGGTCGTGGCGACCGAGGAGCTGTCCCGCGGGTCGCTCGGGATCGGGGGCTCCCTGATCACCCGCCCCGAGATCCTCACCCGGGCGCTGGTCAAGGGGGGGACCGAGGAGCAGCGCCACCGCCTGCTGCCCCGGCTGGCCTCGGGGGAGACGATGGTGGCGGTGGCGGTGACCGAGCCCGACCGGGGCTCCGACGTCGCCGGGCTCACCACCACCGCCACCCGGGTACCGCCCGGAGAGCCCGGTGCCGGCGGGTGGCGGATCCGGGGGACCAAGACCTGGTGCACCTTCGCGGGACGGGCGGACGCGTTGATGCTGCTGGCCCGCACCGACCCGGACCGGACCCTGGCCCACCGGGGGCTCTCCCTGTTCGTGATCGACAAGCCCCGGGGGGAGGGTCACGGCTTCGCCTTCACCCAGGACCCCGGGCCCGAGGATGGCCCCCCAGGAGGTGGACGTCTCGAGGGTCGGGCCATCGACACCATCGGCTACCGCGGCATGCACTCCTACGAGGTGTCCTTCGAGGACTGGTGGGTGCCTCCGGAGGCCCTGGTGGGTGGCGAGGACGGGCTGGGCCGGGGCTTCTACCTCACCATGGAGGGGTTCGAGAACGGCCGGCTGCAGACCGCGGCCCGGGCCCTCGGGGTCATGCAGGCGGCCTACGAGGCGGCACGGGCCTACACCGCCGAGCGCATCGTGTTCGGCCAACCGGTGGCCGCCTACCAGCTCACCCAGGTCAAGCTGGCCCGGATGGCCGTGACGATCCAGGCCTGCCGCCAGTTCGCCTACCGGGTGGCCGGGCTGATGGCCAAGGGCGAGGGGACGACCGAGGCCTCCATGGTCAAGGCCTACGCCTGCCGGGCCGCCGAGTGGGTGACCCGGGAGGCCATGCAGCTCCACGGGGGCATGGGCTACGCCGAGGAGTACCCGGTGAGCCGCTACTTCGTCGACGCCCGGGTGCTGTCGATCTTCGAGGGGGCCGACGAGACCCTGGCCCTCAAGGTCATCGCCCGGCGCCTGGTGCGCGGACGATCCTAGGCACCGCCGTGGCCGCCGTGGCGAGATCCCCTCGCCGGGGGACACCGGCACGGCCCACCCGCACCGCCCGGGGAGCGCTCCGGGCACCGAGGACCCAGGCCCGGTCCCCAGGGGATCCTCCACACCGCCGGGGACCGGTGGGCCCCGGGGACGGGACGCTTGGCCGCGCCGCACACACCTGTGCCGAGACGGTGGGCGCAGGGCCGGCGGGCGCCCCCGCCCGGTCTCCCAGGCCCAACCACGGCCTTCCCCGGTGCCCGCCGCTCCGGTGCGTCGCGACCCACCAGGCGCCAGCTCCCTCCCGGCCCCGGGGGGTCCGCTCCCGTGGCTGCACCTGGCCCGGCCCCTCTTCTGGCCCCTCACGCCGGTCCCCTCCGGGGCATCCCGGACACGGCCGCCCCGGCCGGGAGCGCCCTTCGCACCCGTTGGGTGGAACCTGGCGGTCCTGTCCGGCACCGGCCCGGGGGGCCTACCCCCCGGGCGTCGCTCGCCGGTGGGGCCCTCGAGGCCCGGCGGCCCTGGGGGCAGCCGAGGGGACCGGCGAGGAGGACGAGAGGGATCGTGGCACGCGGCCTACCTCCGCCACGGTGCACCCGGGCCACGGCCGTCCCTGCCCAGGGCGGCGTCGCCCACGCCGGTGGCGGCGCAGTCGTCGCAGATCAGTCGGCCGCCGTGGCGGCGGGTGCTGCGGTCCTCGTTGCACACCGCGCAGCGGTGACCGAAGTACAGCTCCACCTTGTCGGGATCAGCCGACGCCCGGTCGAGGTCGTCCAAGCGCCGCTGCACCCACTCGGCGAGCTGCCAGCCGGACCGCCCGTTCTCGGTGTGACGCTCGACCAGATTGCGGCCCAGCAGCTCCCGCAGCATCGGGTCCAGCCGCTCCGTGACCATGTCCGCACGGGTACCGCCGTTGGTCATCTCTCCTGTCATGCCTGCTCCGCTGTCGACTCCCCATACACCACCAGTCTGCCGGATCGCGGGGCGCGAGGGCGGGCACAATGAGGCGCATGGCCCCCGATGGTCCGGCGGGGTGGCGGCGGAGGGTCAGGCCGAGGAGCGCCGCAGGCCGGCCCGCTCCCCCCGGGCGACGAACTTGACCGCCATCTTCCGGCTGGCCTCGTCGATCATCTCCTCGCCGAACATCACCGCTCCCTGACGGTCCCCCTCGGTGGCCTGCCGGTAGGCGTCGAGGATCGCCCAGGCCCGGTCGAACTGCTCCTGGGTGGGTGAGAAGACCTCGTTGAGGATCGACACCTGGTCGGGGTGGAGGGCCCACTTGCCGTCGTAGCCCAGGGTCTTGGTCCGCTGGCAGTACTCCCGGAAGGCCTCGGGCTCCCGGACCCGGAGGAAGGGCCCGTCGATGACCTGGAGTCGGTTGGCCCGGCCCGCCATGAGGATCTTGTTGAAGACGTAGTGGAAGTGGTCCCCCGGGTACTCGGGGATCTCCACCCCACCGGTGAGCACGGGCATCTCCATGGAGGCGGCGAAATCGGCCGGACCGAACACGATGGTCTCGAGGCGGGGGGAGGCGGCGCAGATCTCCTCGACGTTGATGAGCCCCCGGGTCGTCTCGATCTGGGCCTCGATGCCGATGTGGCCCCGGGGGAGGCCGGCATTGGCCTCGACCTGGGTCACCAGGAGGTCCATGGCCACCACCTCGGCGCCCCGCTCGACCTTGGGCATCATGATCTCGTCCAGGCGATCACCGGCGCCGCCCACCACCTCGATCACGTCGCCGTAGGTCCAGGTGGTGTCCCAGGCGTTGACCCGCACGCACACCACCCGGTCCCCCCAGTCCAGGTTCTTCACGGCGTCGACAACCTTGGCCCGGGCCGACTCCTTCTCGGCGGGGGCCACCGAGTCCTCGAGGTCCAGGAAGCTCATGTCCGCCGGCACCGACGGTGCCTTGGCCATGAACCGCTCGCTGGAGCCGGGGACCGACAGGCACGACCGACGGGGAAGATCCCTGCTGCGGGCTGACATGGCGGCGATGCTAGCGGTGGCGCCACCGGCCGGGCCCCGGGTGGCCCCCGACGGGGCGCCCCGGCCGCCGCCCTCAGCTCAGCCCAGCTGGGCGTGCAGGAAGGTGATCGTCCGCTCCCACGCCAGGCGGGAGGCGTCGGGGGCGTACTGGTCGAGGCGGCTGTCGTTGAAGAAGCCGTGTCGGGTGTCGGGGTAGATGAAGAACGACACCTCCTTGCCGAGGCCCTTGAGCTCGTCCTCGAGGGAGCGAACCGTCTCGGGGTCGGCCGCCTCGTCGTGGCTCGCGTAGTGGCCCTGGACCGCACCCCGGAGGGCGGGGTAGTCGGGCTGGAGGTCGGGCCAGGGCACCACCCCGTAGTAGGGCACGGTGGCGACCACCTGGTCGGGACGCTGGCAGGCCAGCACCAGGGCCAGGCCGCCGCCCATGCAGAAGCCGACCACCCCCACCCCCTGGCCCGAGGACCGTCGGGCCACCTCGTCGACCGCCCCGCTCATGTCCTTGGCCGCCTGGTCCAGGCGCATGGCCATCATGGCCTTCTGCGCCTCGTCGGGCTCGCTCGGGGTCGCCCCCTGGTAGAGGTCGGGAGCCAGGGCCACGAACCCCTCACCGGCCAGGCGGTCGCACACGTCCTTGATGTGGGGGACCAGCCCCCACCACTCCTGGATCACCACCACACCCGGGCCGCCCCCGGACGGAGGGGTGGCCAGATAGCCCCGGCCGGCCTCCCCGTTGCTGGCAAAGGTAATGAGCTCGCCCATGTCGAGGACCCTATCGGCGGTGCGCCCGGGGCCCGGGTCGACCTCCCCGCCGGGCCATGGCGGCCTCCGCCTCACTGGAGCCCGCCGGCCACCCCGCCGTCGACGGGCACCGCCGCGCCGGTGAGGAACCGGGCCTGGCGGGAGCACAGGAAGGTGACGACCGCACCGAAGTCTGCTGGATCCCCGACCACCCCGGTCGGGACCCCCGCCGCCAGGTCCCCCACCCCCCCACCGTGGAGGTCGATCAGGCGCTGGGTGGCGTGGCTGCCCGGCTGCACGGAGTTGACGGTCACCCCGTCGCCGGCGACCTCGGTGGCCAGGGTCTTCAGAAAGGCGGTGGCCCCGGCGCGGGCGGTGTTGGACAGGATCAGCGAGGAGATGGGCTGGCGCACCGAGATCGAGGTGATCGCCACCACCCGCCCCCACCCCCTGGCCCGCATCGCCGGGACCCCGGCGCGGCACATGGCGACGACCGACAACAGGTTGAGGGCCAGGGCGTCGGGGTAGGCCTCGACCGGCGTGGACTCGAAGGTCCCCGGCGGGGGCCCGCCCGCGTTGGTGACCAGGATGTCGACCGCACCCAGTGCCGACGTGGCCCGGGCCACGAAGTCCTCGGCCCCCCCGGGGTCGGAGACGTCGGCGACGAGCGGGACGGCGCCGCCGCCCACCCGGGCGGCGGCCGCCTCGATGCGCCCCCGGTCCCGCCCGCACAGGGCGACCCGCACGCCCTCGTCGGCCAGTGCCCTCGCCGTGGCCAGGCCCAGCCCGCTCGACGCCGCGGCCACCGCCGCCGCCTTTCCCTCCAGGCCCAGATCCACCTCGCCTCCTCGCTCCCTCCGTCGGGCCCGGCGGCCACCGGCCGATCGGGCGGCCGGCCCGGCGCAGGGCTCATCCCACCACGGCCACCGGGATCCC
>DASQQH010000566.1:0-5977 GCA_035643555.1 Acidimicrobiales bacterium
CAGTAGCCGTCGTAGACGTAGTTGAGCCCGTTGGTGAGCATGCCGCCCCAGTTGGCCGCCGGCGGCGGGGGCCCCAGGCCCAGGTAGCTGAGGATGGCCAACAGGAGGATGGCGTTGGCCACCTCGAAGGTGGTCTGGACCACGATGGTCCCGACCGCGTTGGGCACGATGTGACGCAGGACGATGCGCCAGCGCTTGCTCCCCACGGCCCTCGCCGCCTGCACGTAGTCCCGGATCCGCAGCGACAGCGTCTCCCCCCGCACCAGCCGGGCGGTGATGAGCCAGGAGATCAGGGCGATGATGATGATCATCACCGTGATGGAGGGGGTGAAGACGCTGGCCAGCAGCAGGGCCAGCAGGAGGTAGGGGATGGCCAGGAAGGAGTCGACGACCCGCATCATGACCGCGTCCACCCACCCGCCGATGAAGCCCGAGAGCGCTCCCCAGGCCGTGCCGAAGAGGCTGGCCAGGATGGCGGCGGCGAGGCCGACCTCGATGGACGACTGACCGCCCAGCATGAGGCGGCCGAGCACGTCGTAGCCCACGTCGTCGGTGCCCAGGGGGTGGGCGGCGCTGGGGGGCAGGGTCACCTGGGACAGGTTCGTGTGGACCTGGTCGGTGTGGTAGACGAGCGGGCCGGCGAAACAGAACAGGACCATGAACACGATGATCCCGAGGCCGAGGACGGCCAGGCGGTTCTGGACGAACACGTCCAGGATGAGCCGCCAGATGCTCCCGGTTGTCGCCCCTTCCCCTCCTTCGGGAAACTCGATGGTGGAGGGCTCGGGACCGGGCTGCCCGGTCGTCACGGCCATTGGCGGCCACCTCCGGTGCTGAGGGACGGCTGGCGGGTCACGTGTAGCGCACCCGGGGATCGGCGACGGCGTACAGGATGTCGGCCAGCAACGAGCCCACCACGGCGGCCACCCCCACCACCACGCAGAACCCGAGGAGCACCGGGTAGTCCTTGGTGGTGGCGGCGTGCCAGAACAGCAGGCCCATCCCCGGATAGTTGAACACCTGCTCCACGACCACGGCCCCGGAGAGGGTGAACGGCAGGCTGAGGCCGATCAGGGTGATGACCGGAATGAGCGAGTTCCGCAGCATGTGCCGGAACAGGACCGAGCGCTCGGAGACCCCCTTGGCCCTGGCCGTGCGGATGTAGTCCTGGACCAGGTTCTCCAGGGCGGACGAGCGCATGAACCGGCTGAACAGGGCCACGGTCACGATGGACAGGGTCGCCACCGGGAGCACCAGGGCCAGGGGTTGGCCGATCACGGCGCCCACGTTCGCCCCCTGGGGGCCCTCCGGGGGGAACAGGTGGAACGAGACGGAGAAGCCCAGGATGAGCAGAATGCCCAACCAGAACACCGGCATCGAGTACCCGACGAAGGCGGCGCCGGTGAGGGTGTAGTCGATCGGCCGGTTCCGCCGGACCGCCTGGAGAATGCCCAGGGGGATGGCCACGATCAACGCCACGATGTAGGACAACCCCACGAGCAGGGCGCTCTTGGGCAAATCCTGGGCCAGCAGGGCGTTGACCGAGAGGTTGAAGTGGTACGAGTAGCCCAGGTTCCCGTGGATGAGCTTGTCCAGATAGTGGCCGTACTGGACGTAGATCGGCTTGTTGTAGCCGTTGACCACGATGAAGTGGTGGATCTGGGCGGGGGTCGCCCGTGGTCCGAGCATGGCCCGAGCCGGGCCCCCCGGCATGAGGTGGAGGATGACGAAGACGATGATCGTCACCCCGATGACGACGACCAGCGACTGGATGCACCTGCGGATGATGTAGGCGGTCACGAGGTTGAAAGGGGATGAAAATGCTCACCGACCCCGCCCGATGCTGGACGGGGTCGGTGAGCGGAGCCGGCTACTTGGTGAGATACCACTTGGAAGGAAGGATGTTGAGGTAGGTGTTCGAGGTCCACCCGTGCAGCTTCGAGCTGACCTCGGTGAGCTGGTAGTCCTGCGTTGGCACCCAGATGAAGGGCAGCTGTTTGGCGGCGTAGTTCTGGAAGGCGTTCAGACTGGCCTGGGCGTTGCCCGGGGACTCGGTCGCCTTGATCAGCTGGTCCATCTTGGGGTTGGCGTACCCGGTGTTGTTGGAGCCTGCGCCCGTGGCGAACAGCTCCCCGCCCGTGGGGTAGTAGTCGGGGGCGTACACCCAGCCGCCGTACTCGACCAACTGCCAGTTGCACTTGGGCTGGTTCGACTTGCAGGCCACAGCCGTGGCGATGGCCTGGTTGAAGGTCGTGCCGTGCAGGTTGATCCCGACGCCGGCCTTGGAGGCGTCGGACTTGTAGGCCTGGACGGACTGGGTCAGGGCGTGGATGCCGGTGGCGTAGGTGAGGGTGAACTCCAGCTTGGCCCCCTTGGCGATACCCGCGCCGCACTGGTTGGGCCCGGTCCCGGGATTGGCGCAGGTGGTGACCGCGCCGGGGGTCACGTTCCACCCGTGGGCCTTGAGGGTGGCCATGGCCTTCTTCGGGTTGTAGGAGAACGGGCACCCCTTCACGTAGTTGCTGACGTAGGAGTTCGCCGGCTTGGTGGGCACCGGCCCGCAGGTGGGATAGGCGTAGCCCTTGTAGAAGGCGTGGATGTCGCCCTTCTGGTTCACCAGCTGCTCGAGCACCTGGCGGACGTAGGCCTGCTTGAGGATCGGCCCCACCTTGGGGTTGTTGAGGTTCTCCAGGTAGTAGTCGAAGCCGAAGTCGATCCAGGGCTGGAGGTGGTAGCCCGCAGAGCTGAGCCGGCTCTTCTGGGCGGCGTCCTGGGTGGGGAGGTAGCCCACGGTGATGTTCTTGCCCGAGGTGAGGGCGTTGAACTCGGAGGAGTTACTGGTGAAGGGGAGCTCCACGAACTTGGACAGGCTGGGCTTGTTGGGACCCACGTACTTGGGATTGGGGACGAAGGTGGCCTGCCCGTTGTTGTCCAGTGCCTGCAGCTTCCACGGCCCATCGACGACGCTCCACAGGGGGCTCTTGGCGTAGCTGCTTGCCCCCTTCTTGGCCTGGGCGGTGAGGAACTTGTACACCGCGGCGCACTTGCTCACATTGGTCGCGCACCCACCGCTCCCGGGCTTGGCCCCCAGGGAGGTCACGTCCCAGGCCTGGGGCATGGGGGTGACCTGGGACAGCTCGTTGTAGAGGAACCAGTGGTGGGAGTACGGCTTGTTCAGGTGGAACTGGATGGTGGTGGGGTTGACCACCGTGGTGCTCACCACGTTGTCGGGGTAGTCACCCTTGACGTAGGCGGCCCAGTTGGCCTTCTCGGCGGTCACCATGTTCTGCCAGAACTTGACGTCGGTGGCGGTCACCGGCTTGCCGTTGGACCACATGCGGTGCTTCAGGTGGACCGTGACCGTCTTCGAGTCGGGGGACCAGGTGGGGGCCTTGCCGATGCTCACCGAGTCGTTGACCACGGGCTTCTCGCCCTTCCCGAAGAAGTAGAGCGGGCGGTACAGCAGATACTGCAAGTTAGAAATGTTGTACACGCTGAAATGGGAGGTTCCCATCAACGGGAAGATGTAGTCAGGGGTGGAGCTGGGTCGTTCCGCCATGTAGGCGGTCCCGCCCTGCTGTTTCGCCCCGGCGGCGGTCGTGCTGCTCCCGCTGGAGGAGGTGGCGTTGCCGCTGCCGCAGGCGGCGAGCAGAAGAGCTGCCATCCCTACTGCTGCCACACCCCCCGCCGTTCTGGTCAAGAACCTCATCTGGCGTGGCTCCCTTGTTCATCCCGCGGCCCGCTGCCACGGTTCCCTACATACTGCCCACTAAGCCGAGAGGATGGTAATCGGGTCGTGCTGTCGGGACAAGGCGGCGGACGGTTCGCGCGTGCTGACAGTGGGTACGGCTTGACAATCTGTCCGCTCGGGGACCCGCAGGGCCTGCTCAGCGCTTGACGAAGTACCACTGCTCGGGGTCGAGGACGGCATAGGCGCTCTGGGGGGTGACCCCCCGCAAGGCGGAGGTCACCTCGGTGAGACGGTAGTAGGGGGTCGGGGCCCAGAGCCAGGGGAGGTCCCGTGCCACGTAGTTCTCGTAGGCCGCGAAGGTCCGGGAGGAGGAGGACCGCAGCGTGGCCTGGATCAGGGCGGTGGCGGTGGGGTTGGCGTAGCGTCCCACGTTGGCCGTGGCCTGGGGGAGGAAGGCAAGGTCGCCGGTCGGCAGGAGATGGTAGGTGATACCGCCATAGTCGGCGAGCTGCCAGGTGCACGACGGTGGACAGGCGCCCACGGCCCGGGCCACCTGGGGGAGGGGCCTGCCGGTGGGGACGACGGTCACCCCGGCCCCGCTGGCGGCGGTCCTGAAGGCCTCGGCCTGGGCCCGGAGGGAGCCGGGGCCGGTGGCGTAGAGCAGGTGGAGGGTGAGTCGCTGGCCGCGGGCGACCCCCGCGCCGCACCGGCCGGGGCCGGTGCCGGGGTGGCGGCAGACGTCGGTCCCCCCGGGGACCACCTGCCAGCCATGGGTCGCCAGCAGCGATCTGGCGGCGCTCACGTCGAAGGGGTAGGGGCTGTGGTGCTCGAAGGAGGAGACCAGCGTGCTCGTGGGCCGGAGTGGGACCGGGCCGTGGCCCGGTACGCCCTGGCCATGGAGGTCCTGGCGCACGATCTGGCGTTGGGGCACGAGGTGCTCGAGGGCCTGGCGCACGTAGAGCTGGCGGAGGAGGGGCCCCTGGGCCGGGTTGGCCAGGTCGGGCACGATGGCGTTCACGTCGAGGGTCACCCAGGGGGCCATGACGTAGCCCTCCCGGCCAAGGGCGGTGCGGGTGGCGTAGTCGCCGATCGGGAGATAGCCGACGTCCAGGGCCCCGCCGGCTCGCAGCACCGTGAGCTCGGCGGCGTCGGAGGCGAAGGGCACCTCGACGAACTTGGCCAGGTGCGGCGTGTCGGGACCCGAGTAGGCGTGATTGGGGACGAAAACCGCCCGCCCGGGGCTGGTGAAGGACTGGAGTTGCCAGGGGCCGTCCACCACCTGCCACAGGGGGTTGGTGGCGAAGGTGGACAGCTGCTTGGCCTGGGCGACCAGAAAGGCCCACACCGCCCGGGCGCCGGCGGGGGTCTGGTCGTAGCTCTCCACCGGCCCGTCGGCGGACTGGCGATCCCAGGCGTGCTGGGGGAGGGGGACGATCAGGCTCAACTGGTTGTCCGTGAACCAGGTGGGCGAGTAGGAGTCGGTCAGGTGGAAGGTGACCGTGCGGGGCCCGATGGCCTGGTAGCTCGCGACGTCGTCGGGCAGCTGGCCGGGGGAGTACCGGCCCCAGGCGGTCTTGTTGGCCTTCACCAGGTTCATGAAGAAGGTGATGTCCCGGCTGCTCACCGGCTTGCCGTCGGACCAGTTGTAGTCCTTCAGGGTCACGGTGACGACCTGGTTGTGGTCGGAGTACTGGATCGACTGGAACAGGCTGAGGTGCTTGTCCACCCCCACGTGCCCCCCGGTGGCCGGCCAGACCAGGGGGCGGTACAGGAGATAGGAGAACTGCTGGAGGTTGGTGACCGAGGTCTCAGCGGTGGGGGTGACCGGCAGGATGAAGTCCGGCGCCCTGCCCGGCGCCTCGGCGAAGGTGGCGGTGCCCCCCTGCACCGGGGTGCCCGGGGCGGTGGTACTGGTGCTGGCGGTCGAGGACGGGGCGGAGGTGGCGGTCGTCGAGGTGCCGTGGTGTCCGCAGGCGGCCAGCAGCCCGGCCCCCGCGGCGAGAGCCCCGATGCGCAGAGCCTGGCGGACCAACCTCACAGGCGTGCTCCGGTGCAGGGAGGGACGAGGCGAGGGGGCGTGTGCAGCGAGGCTAGTGGAGGCCCATAGCCCCGACAAGGACGCCACTAGGCTGGGATTACGGGCAGCAGCCGGGGAGACCAAGGAGGGCAGAGGACATGGCGATCCGCACCAAGCTCACCGTCCGGGAGCCCCACGCCGCTCGGCCGTCGGGGGAGGAGCGCCGGCGGAGCGCGCCGACCGAGGAGGAGCGAACCACCCGCAGGGCC
>DASQQH010000567.1:0-2337 GCA_035643555.1 Acidimicrobiales bacterium
AATGCCACCAAGGCGGGCCTGGTGCCGGTCAAGGTCGACCAGGACCTCGGCACCGCCCTCATCGCCGCGGTCCAGGCCGACCCCCAGCTGCAGGTGACCGTCGACGTCGGGCGCCGGACCCTCGAGGCCCCCGCGGCCGGGATCGAGGTCACCTTCCCCCTGGACGACTTCACCCGGGACCGCCTGCTGGCCGGCCTGGACGACATCGACCTCACGTTGCGCCACGCCGACGCGATCGCCGGCTACGAGGCCGGGCGCGCGGCCTGGCTGCCGGTGGTGGGACCCGCCTAGCCCGGGGCCCGGCGACCGCGGGTGGGGCCCGGGGCCGGGCGGGGCGGGCGAACAGGGGGAGCAGCAGCGGGCACCAGGAAGGAGCCGACCATGGAGCACAGGTTCCCCGAGGACCGTGGGCTGACGGCCAGGATGGCCATCACCCTCATCCTGCTGGGCGCGGTCTACGCGGGCTTCATCGCCGTGATGGTGGGCCTCCACGTGCTGTCGCTCGCCGTGGTGGTCGTCATCGCCCTCGGCCTGCTCGCCGCCCAGTACTGGTGGTCGGACCGGGTGGCCCTCGCCGCCATGGGCGCCCGCGTGGTCTCCCCCGGGGAGGCACCCGAGCTTCACGCGGTGATCGACCGGTTGTGCGCCGTCGCCGACATGGACAAGCCCCGGGTCGCACTGGCCAGGACCGACCTGCCCAACGCCTTCGCCACCGGGCGGAGCCGGCGGGCGGCCGTCCTGTGTGTGACCACCGGTCTGGTGCGGCGCCTGGACACCCAGGAGCTCGAGGGCGTGCTCGCCCACGAGCTGTCCCACATCGCCCACCGGGACGTGCTGGTCATGGCCATGGCCGGGTTCCTTGGCATGGTGGCGGGGATCATGGTCCGGATCTCGATCATCGGCCGGGGCAGCGGGAACGGCTACATGGCGATGGCCTGGGGGGTGGCCATGGGCGTGGCGCTCTGCTCCTACGCCCTGAGCTTCCTCCTGGTCCGGGTGCTCTCCCGCTACCGGGAGCTGAGCGCCGACCGGGCGGCCGCGGTGGCCACCGCCCGCCCCGCCGCCCTGGCCGCCGCCCTCACCAAGGTGAGCGGGGAGCTGGCCGCCGTGCCGTCCCGGGACCTCCGCCGGGCGGAGCCGGTCAGCGCGCTGCTCTTCGCCCCCGCCGCCCCCCGGGCCAGCATGTCACGGCTGTTCGCCGCCCATCCCAGCCTCGAGCGGCGCCTGCGCCAGCTGCAGGCCCTCGAGGCCCACCTGGGACAGGCATCCTGAGCTCCGGCGTCCGCGGCGGCGGCTAGGGCTCCTCCACGGCGGGGGGGTCCTCCCCGCTGCGGTGGGAGTCCTCATGGTGCTCCTGCACCGAGCGGGCCTGCTCGTGCACCGAGAGCGCCCGCCGATGCGTGTCGGCCTCGGCCAGGTGCAGCTCCCGGTCCCGGTCGGTGACGGCCGCCGCCGCCTCCCGCTCGGCCTGTTCCACCTTTCTCGCAGCCTCCTCGGCGCGCTCCCGGGCCTTGCGGGCCCGCGTGGCGCCGCGCTGGCGGAGGGCGTCGTCCCCCGACCCCTGGTCACCGCGGGTCTCCTCGCTCACCACGTCTCCTCCTGGCTCGCCGGGGCGCCGGTCGGTCTGGCCCTTGTCCTCCCCGGGGGCACCCCCGCCCGCCGGGGACGGCGAGGTGCTCCGAGCCTAGGGGGTGGACCCCGTCGAGGGGGAGGGCGACGAGGAGCCCTGGGGCCCGCCGCCTCCGCCCAGGAGGGGGCTTGCCCCCTGGTTGGACTGGGAGTTGATGGCCGACAGGTGGTCGACCCGCCAGCCGTGCTTGGTCATGACCAGGTCGACCTTGGCCTGGACCACGTCCACGAGAGGGCCCTTGTACTTGCTGCTCTCCGAGGTCTGGTCCACCACCACGTAGGCGGACGCCTGGTTCGGCTGGTCGCCGGTCTTGAGGTACACGCCGCTGATCTGGCCCCGGCTCTGGGCGTGGGCCGCCTCGAGTTGCTTGCGCAGCTTCGGGCTGCCGAAGGTGGGGGGCAGTTGCTGGGCGAACTGGCCCGTGGCGTAGGTCGAGATGCGGTGGAAGTCGGCGTTGATGGTCGACGAGTCGAAGTTGGTCAGGGCCATCATCAGATGCTCGGCGGTGGTGACAGCCGCTGCCCGGTTGGCCTCCTGGTTGCGCTGGTTGTACCAGGCCACACCAAAGTAGCTGGCGGCCCCCACGGCCAGGGCCAGCAGGACCGTGCCAGCGGGGACCAGACGGGGGTGGCGGGCCGCCAGTCCCGCCAACCGGCGCCGCCGGCCCCTCCTGGCGGGACCGGTCGCCCTGCCGGGGCCGGTCGTCT
>DASQQH010000568.1:0-2421 GCA_035643555.1 Acidimicrobiales bacterium
CCGGCTGCGCCGCAGGCCCCGACACCCCGGCCCCCGCCGCCGGGCCCGCCGCCCGCCCCGCCGGCGCCCGGGCTGGTCGAGGTCCCCCAGCAGGGGGACGTTCTCGGGGGGCGGCGCCCACCGGGGCGGCGGGGGGTGGCGGTCGGTGCGGGGCAGCTGGTCGATGGCCCGATTCTCGCGCCGATCGCCCCTGGTGGGGGATGGGGGACGTCCCCGACCAGGGGGAACGCCGGGCCAGGGTCCGATCAGGGACATCCCCGATACCGCCCCGGCGCCGGCCGGGCGACCATGTCCCCATGACCGACATCGCCCGCTCCGCCACCACCGGCAGCGATGAGGCCCCGGCCCTCCGCCGGCCCCTCGGGGGCCGCCTGGTGGCCGGGGTCGCCGCCGGCGTCGCCGACTGGCTGGACCTCGACCTGCTCCTGGTCCGCCTCGCCTTCGTCGTCCTCGCCTGTCTCGGCGGGGCCGCCGTGCCCATCTACGTCGCCGCCTGGCTCCTGATCCCCGAGGAGGGCGCCGAGGCCTCCCTGGCCGCCGAGCTCCTCGACCGGGGCCGGTCGGCCTGAGCCCACAGCACCGAGAGGAGCAACCCCCATGGACCACACCCCGCCCCCCCGCAGCGGCCCGGCCTCCCGTGCAGGGCGCCGGGTCGCCGACCCCCACCTCCGGGTCTCCGACGCCGAGCGCCGGGAGGTGGTGGACGCCCTGTCGGCCCACTACGCCGAGGGCCGCCTGGACGAGGCCGAGTTCACCCAGCGCCACGACCAGGCCATGGGGGCCAAGACCCGGGCCGACCTGGCCGGCCTGCTCGCCGACCTGCCCGGCCCGGAGGCCCCCGAGCCCGCCCCGGCGCCCCCACGCCGGCGCCGGCCACGGAGCGTGGCCCTGCTCGTGGCCGTCGCGGTCCTCGCCGCCCTGGCCGTGGCGCATCCCTTCCACGTCCTCTGGGTCCCGGCCCTGATCGTCCTGGCCTGCGTCCTGGGGTGCCGCCACCGTCACCGCCAGCCGGGCCTCGAGGGCCCCGCGCGCCGGGGGTGGTAAACGAAGTTCTTTCCGTGCGAACCACAAATAGCGGGCGCTCAGCCGGAGCGGTGGGGTAGGGTGCCCGCCATGCCGCTGCCGCCTTCACTGTCACCGGAGCAGCGCCAGGCTGCACTGGACAAGGCCGCTGACGCCCGTCGTCAGCGGGCCGAGCTCAAGGAGAAGCTCAAGATGGGCTCGATCAGCCTCGCCCAGGTCCTGGACCGGGCGAACGGCGACGAGACGGTCGGCAAGATGAAGGTGCTCGCCGTCCTCGAGTCCCTCCCGGGCCTTGGCAAGGTCAAGGCCCGGCGCCTCATGGACGAGGTGGGGATCGCCGAGAGCCGACGGGTCCAGGGTCTCGGCGCCAACCAGCGCGAGGCGCTGCTGCGCGAGGTGGTCAGGTGAGGCGCCGCTGATCTTCGTCGTCTCCGGACCCGGCGGGGCGGGGAAGGGGACGCTCGTCACCCGGCTGGTGGACCAGGTCCCCGGGCTGTGGCTGAGCCGCTCCTGGACCACCCGGCCCCGCCGGCCGGGCGAGGCCACCGACGCCTACGTCTTCGTCGACGAGGCCACCTTCCGCGACCGGATCGAGGCGGGCGGGTTCCTCGAGTGGGCGGGGTTCCTCGGCCACCTGTACGGCACCCCGCTCCCCGAGCCCCCGCCCGGCACCGACGTGGTGCTGGAGATCGACGTCCAGGGCGCCCGCCAGGTCGTCGACCGCTGCGCCGACGCCGTGGTCGTCCTGGTGGTGCCCCCCGACCGGGCGACCCAGGCGGCCCGCCTCCGCCGGCGGGGCGACGAGGAGGCCCACGTGGCCGACCGCCTGGCCGTCGCCGACGAGGAGGAGCGCCGGGCCCGCCTCCTCGCCCGCCACGTGGTGGTGAACGACGACGCCCGCCGGGCCACCGACGAGCTGGCCGGTATAGTCGCCTCGTACCGCGCCGAGCGTGCGGGCCCCGAGTGAGCCCGAGCGACAGCCCCGACCGATAGTGATGAGGACACCGCCATGGCGGATCGCCGCAACACGATGATGGACCCCACCATCGAGGACCTCCTCGACCGGGTGGACTCCAAGTTCACCCTGGTCACCCTGGCGGCCAAGCGGGGGCGCCAGATCAACTCCTACTTCAGCCAGCTGGGGGAGGGCCTGGGGGCCATCGTCCCCCCGCAGGTGACCTCGGTGGCCCGCAAGCCCCTCTCCATCGCCCTGGAGGAGGTGGCGGCCGGCAAGATCGGCTACGCCCACCCCGAGGACCGCCAGGGCGCCCCCGAGTCCACCGAGGAGTAGGGCCCGGGCCGGGCCAATGGGAAACCGGGGTGGCGGCGAGGACCGGGCCGGCGGGGGACCGGTGATCCCCGGGGGAGAGGTGCCCCTCGGCGCCCTCCGGGGCCGGC
>DASQQH010000569.1:0-2584 GCA_035643555.1 Acidimicrobiales bacterium
CCTGCGGGGGGCGCCCGGCTTCGGCAAGGTGGGGGAGGCCCGCAGCGGGGTGGTGGCCCTCACCGGGTTCCCCGACGGCCCGCCGGTGCACACCGGGTTCTCCCACGCCGACACCGTCACCGCCCTGACCGGTGCCTACGGCGTCCTGGCCGCCCTGCACCGAAAGGACCACGACCCGGCCTTCGGAGGGGAGTGGGTCGACCTGGCCCTGTTCGAGCCGCTGTTCCGCCTCATCGAGTGGCAGGTGATCGTCCACGACCAGCTGGGCACCGTGCCGGAGCGCTCGGGGAACCGCCTGTCGGTCGCCCCCGCCGCGGTGGTGAACACCTACCGGTCGGCCGACGGGGAGTGGATCACGGTCACCTCGGCCACGCCCCGCTCGGTGCGCAACGTCGTCTCCCTGCTGGGCCTGCCCGAGGAGGACTACCGGACCGTGGCGGACCAGGCCGCCCGGGCCTCGGACCTCGACGCCGCCCTGGGGGCCTGGATCGGGGCGCGCCCGGCTGCCGAGGCCCTGGCGGCCATGGCCGAGGCGGAGGTCGTGGCGTCCCGGATCTTCACCGTGGCCGACATCCTGGCGGACCCCACCTACGCCGAGCGGGAGGACGTGGTCACCGTCGAGGACCCCGAGCTGGGCCCGGTGCGCATGCAGGCGGTGGTCCCCAAGCTCCACCACCACCCCGGGGTCGTGTGGCGCACCGGGCCAGCCCTCGGGGAGGACAATGACCTGGTCTACCGCACCTTCCTGGGCCTCGCCGAGGCCGAGGTCGCCGCCCTGGCGGCGAAGGGGGTGATCTAGGTGGCCGCGGGCCCCCTGGCCGGGGTCCGGCGGATCCTCGAGACCCCGATCCTCGACGAGCACAAGTGGGCCAAGGTGCCCACCCTGCCCACCGACGCCGTGCTGCTGGACCTGGAGGACAGCGTCCCCCCGGCGCGAAAGGCGGAGGCCCGGGCGGCGGTGGTCTCCTACCTCGCCCGCCCGGGGTTCTTCGCCGGACGGCTGGCCCTGCCCCGCCCCAACCCGCTGGGGAGCCCGGAGGGACCGGGGGACCTGGCGGCCCTGGCCGGGGCCGGGGTGTCGGTGCTTGCCTACCCCAAGGCCCGCAGCGCCGAGGAGGTGGCCGAGGTGGGACGGGTCCTCCGTGCCCACGGCGCGGCCCCGGGGCTGGTGGTGATCGTGGAGACCGCCCCGGCGGTGTTGGACCTGGAGCGCATCGCCCGGGTCCCCGGGGTGGCCGGGCTCATCCTCGGCCCCGCCGACCTGGCCGACGACGTGGGCTGGTCGCTTCTCGACGGCGAGGGGGTGTTCGCCGACGCCTACCACTACCCCAAGTCGAAGCTGGTCCTCACCGGGGCCGCCTACGGGGTGCCGGTCTACGACACGGTGTTCGTGGCCGACCTGCGGGACCAGGCCCAGGTGCGCCGGGCGGTGCACCACGCCCGCCGGCTGGGCTTCACCGGGATGACCACCTTCTACCCGCCCCACCTGGAGGTGATCACCGAGGTGTTCACCCCCTCGGCGGCCGAGGAGGCCGCCGCTAGGGAGGTGGTCGCCGCCTACGAGGCGGCCCTGGCCCGGGGGGAGGCGGCCGTGGAGGTCGGCGGGCGGGCCGTGATCGTCCAGGACTACAAGGCCGCCCTGCGGACCCTGGGGCGGGCGGGCCCGGCCTGAGCGGGCGCCGCGAGGGCACCGACCCGGCCAGGGGGCGAGCCGGGCCGTCCGTGCTGGTGGTCGGCGCCCCGGGCTCACCACGGGGGGGTCCCGCCGGAGGTCGTCGCCCCCGGGACCGGCTTGGCCCCGTTCGCCGACGACGCCCCCCTCCCGGCGACCGGCCGATGGGCACCGAGGGGGAGGGCCCCCCTGTTCCACTGCCTGAGCCCTGAGCGGGCCCCCGCCGCGGCGGGCCCCGAGAGCCGCCCGCCGGGTCAGGACAGGGCCACGACCACGATCAGCAGGGCGATGAGGGCGGCCAGCATGTAGGCCACGTAGGCGTCCAGGCGGCCCGACTGGAGTCGCCGGGCCCACCGGGAGACCCGGAGGAAGCCGGCCCGGGCGGGGCGGTAGAGGTAGGCCTCGACCGGCTCCACCACCACCGCCCGGTACTCGACGTGGACGTGGCTCCCTTCCCGGCCGTCCCCGCCGGGGTCCTCGACCACCTGGGCCTCCTGGCGGTTGCCGAGCACGTTGCCCAGCACGTGGCGGGCGACGTTGGCGTAGCCGAAGGCGCTGTAGCGGGCCGGCCCGGCCACCCCCCCCGACGCCGAGCGCCAGGCCGGCACCCGTCGCACCGCCAGCACCCGTCCCCGGGAGGCCGCCAGGGCGGCCAGGGCCACCACCACCAGCCCCACCGGCATGGCCACGAAGGCCCACGAGGGGGACAGGATGGAGAAGTGGGCGACCACCGGCTGGAGGACCCAGGGGGACTTGAGCGCCCCGTCGGTCACCCGGGCGGGGACGTCGGGGGCCAGGCCCAGAGCCAGGTAGCGCACCAGCCAGGGGGCCGCGGCGGCGAGGGCGAAGCAGGCCACCCCCACCCCCACCAGCCCGGTGCCCCGGGCGGCCCGCCCGGCGGCCCCCACCCCC
>DASQQH010000570.1:0-2268 GCA_035643555.1 Acidimicrobiales bacterium
AGGCGGTGGCCGACGGCCAGCGTGCCATGCGGGCGAGGGAGTCGACGCTCCGCCGGGAGCTCGGCCCACCGGCGGCGGAGCGGGCTAGCCGCGGTAGGTGAACCGCTCGGGGTTCGACGGCCCGGCCGCGGTGGTGAGGACGACCTTGATGGGCCCGGGCTTGCGGTGGCCGAGGGAGGGGACCACGGCGTCGCACTGGGACCGGCTGGGGCAGTGGACCGACGACCTCGTGCCGGCGAAGGTGACCGTGATGTGGCCGTTGGCGCTGAAGAGGCCCGTCCCGGTGAGGTGCACGGTGGTGCCTGCTCCCCCCGCCGCCGGAGCGATGCTGGCGAGGTGCGGACCGCCCCCGGCGGGTGCGGGAGATGGGGCGGTGGTCGGGGGAGCCTTGGTGCCGGGGGGCTTCGGGGTGGTGCCCGGCTTCTGGGTGCTGGGGGCCTGGGTGGCCCCCGGGGTGGCCGGCGGCTTGGACGTGGCGACCGTGTGGCTGGGGCCAACCTGCAGGTAGGCGAGGAAGGCGCCCAGGCCCATCAGGCCCGCCAGGACGATCAGGCACAGCACCTTGAGCGGGCCCGTCCAGGGGCTCTGGTCCGGGCCCCGGTCCGGCCCGTCGGGGCCGGGGGCGCCGGTGGCGCGCTGGCCGATGCGGTGGGCGCCGCCGGAGCGCCACGGGGCGCGCCGTGTGGATTGGTCCTTGGCCATCACCAGGTCACTCCTCGCACGGATAGGGCGGGCGTTGGGCCGGGGTGGTCATCACCAGTCGAAGAAGGGTGTCTCCCCCTCGCCCTGGAGCCGGATGTCGAAGCGGAGGGCGTCCTCCTCCGGGACGGCGACCAGGGTGGTCCGGGCCTCCGGCTCGAGCGTGCCCAGGACCGGGTCGGTGGCGTTCGCCTCGGCCTCGTCGGGGAAGTAGACGCGGGTCACCAGCCCTCGGAGCAGCCCCCGGGCGAACACCGAGACGTCGATGTGGGGGGCCTGGAGCTGGCCGCCGGGGCCCTTCACGGCCCCGGGCTTGACCGTGAGGAAGCGGTAGCGGCCCTCGGCATCGGTGAGGCTGCGCCCGAACCCCCGGAAGCCGTCCTCCCCGGGGACGTCTCGCGGCACCTGCCCGTCGGCGTCGGCCTGCCACAGCTCCACCATGGCGTCGCTCACCCCCGCACCGGCCCCGTCCACCACCCGCCCCACCAGGGCCAGGGCCCCGGGGGTGCCGGGCGCCACGAGATGGGGCCTGGTGGCCAGGGCGAACCCGAAGAACGGCCCGATGGTCTGGGACGGCGTGGGGCCGCCCGGGTCCGGGCTCACCCGGTCCCCTCGAAGGGGGTGGCGCCCGGCCCCCGCAGCACGAGGTCGAAGCGGTACCCGAGGGCCCACTCCGGCACCGTGGCCCCCAGGTCGAAGGAGGAGACCAGCCGTCCCCGGGCCCGCTCGGGGACGGCACAGAAGATGGGGTCCAGGTCGAACAGCGGGTCCCCCGGGAAGTACATCTGGGTCACCAGCCGGGAGACCACACCGGTTCCGAAGACCGAGAAGTGGATGTGGGCCGGCCGCCAGGCGTTGTCGTGGTTCCCCCACGGGTAGGCGCCGGGGCGGATGGTGACGAACTGGTAGTGGCCGTCGTCGTCGGTGAGGCACCGTCCCCCGCCCCAGAAGTTGGGGTCGAGGGGGGCAGGGTGCTGGTCCACCTGGTGGGCGTAGCGGCCCGCCGCGTTGGCCTGCCACACCTCGACCAGGGCGGCGCGGAGGGGGTGGCCCCGGTGGTCGCTGACCGTGCCGTGCACGATGATCCGCTGGCCCTGGGGCTCGTCGGTCCCTTGCCTGGTGAGGTCGTGGTCCAGGGGTCCCACGTCGTCGTGGCCGAAGACCGGCCCTGTCTCCTCGGTGAGGGTCTCGGGCACCGGGACCAGGCGCCGGTGGGGGGCCCGCAGGGTCGTGGACCGGTAGGGCGGGTGGGCGAGGGGCGGCTCGGCGAGGTCGGGCGGGGCCTCGGGGCCGGCGGTGGTCATCTGGCCTCCTTGGTGGCTACCAGGTCCCGCAGGACGGCGAGCTCCCGGGGGCTGGGGGGGTCGGTCACGTCGAGATCGGGGGCGGCCGCCAGCGCCCAGCCGGTGGCCGCCCGGGCCTCCGCCAGGGTCACGCCGGGATGGAGGTGGGTGAGGGTGAGCTCGGCGGTCACCGGATCGGGCCGGAGCAGGCCCAGGTCGGTGATGACCAGCTGGGGCCCGGCGCCCCGCAGGCCCAGTCGCTGCCTGGTGCCCGGACCGTCCCCGT
>DASQQH010000571.1:0-3419 GCA_035643555.1 Acidimicrobiales bacterium
GCCATCCGCTCGTGCCCTAGTTTTCCGGCCACTCGCCACCCCCGGCCAGGAGCTGATGGGCCGACCGAACGTCTCCCGGTTGCACGTGAGGCGTCCGCCTGATGGACACCCGAGGCGGGCCTGGTGAACTCGGTGGTGAGCAACGGCCGGGTTTCGGGGCCCCGTGCACCCCGACCGCACCTCTCAGCTCCCATCACCTTGGGCCATCTGCAAGCGATCCCGGTCGTGGCGGAGCCGGCCAGCCGGCACCCAACATCAGCTGATGATGCTGGCCTCCTCGCAAGCTGGGACAGCTGTCACCGCTGCGGGCTCACCTGCCGTCGGACCATGAGGCGCGGGCCAGCCCAGGCGTACTCGGGACCCGTCGGTCTGCGGACAGTCGGTCACCCTGCTGTGGTCGAGACGCCGGTCCGCCATCGAGACCAGCGGAACGCGCCGCCTGTCATCCGGCCTTCGAGGGGAACCTGACCGCGGGGGTGGCCCACGCGGTGGTCGACACATGCCAGCAGCATGTCCGTCAGGGTCGTCGTTCGGCGACACCGCACCTGCTGGGCCCGAGTCGTGGACCCGGTGAGGGCCCGGGCGGCCATCCTCGCCGACCGACAACGCTCGAAGCGATGTGGGGTGCCGGTCGTGGCCGAGTTCTCCTCCGCGGCCGGCGCCAGTGACCGGGTCGTCCCCGAGCGCGGGGGACCCGAGGCAGTCCTCCCATCGTCTCCCGCCGCAACGCCGCTGCCCCCGTCGGAGTGGCTTGCCTCCGCTCGCGTCGGGTCGCAGGAGGCTCCGGCCGTCCCCGACCGTCCGGTTGGGCCCCGGAGGCGTGGAGCCGATCGCAGCTCCGCCCTCTGACGACGACGATCATTGTGGCCAGGGCGAGACGGTCTCGCACCCGTACGCCTCGGGTCGGACATCACCCACGGTTTCCGAGAACTGCCACCGGTGACCGGCCAGATCCTCCAGGGTGCACTCCCGTTCCCCATACTCCCGGTCAGTCGGTGGCTCAAGGGCGCGTGCGCCGTGAGCGATCGCCTGTTCATATCGCGCGTCCACGTCGTCGACTCGAACCTTGATGACGTGGGTCACCATGCTTGCGTGCGGTGCCTGCCGCTCGCCTTGAACGTCCGCAACGATCATCGCGCCATCCCCGCCGATGCCCATCTGCGCCCTGTGGTTTTCACCGATCCTGGTGCGCTCGACGAACCCGAATGCCAACCCGAGCCAGGCGACCGCTTCCCGTACGTCGGGATAGACCAGCACCGGGATCACCGTCGAGGGCGGGATGGATCGGTTCTGTCTCACCTGGTTGGTCCTTCCTCGTGTGCCTGGCGCGGTGGCGGAGGCCACGTGACGAGGGGCTTGCCGATCTCCCAGTGGTGGCCGAAAGGGTCGACGATCCTCCCGAGGAGCCAGCCGTGCGCCTCTTCGACCGGAGACACTTCGCGAGCACCTGCGGTGACCGCATGCGCTACGACGGCCTTGGGCTCGTCGACGACCAGGAGCAACCGCTCTGTCGCCCCACCCAGCGTCTCGGGACTGAAGTTGTGATGCTCGGGTGACTCGTCCTCCACCCAGAAGGCCGTGTCGCCCACTGTCAGCTGCGCAACCACCTCGTCGCCGGTGTCGCCGTCGAAGCGAAACACCACGGTCGCTCCGAACGCCTCCACGTAGAACCCGATCGCGTCCCGGCCATGCCGTACCGACAGCTGCACCTGGACACCTGGACGAGCGCTTCCGGAGTCAACCACGATCCTGCTCAGGCACCGTCCTGCGGACGTCGGCCGTCGGCAGATCCGCCCTCACCGCGGCGAACTCCCACTGGTGTCCCTCCGGATCGAGGACCGCGTAGCTTCGCAGCCCCCACGGTTGGTCCTCGGGAACGCTCAGCACGATGGCCCCCTCCCGTCTGGCCCGGTCGAAATGGGCGTCGACGCCGTCCACGATCATCGTGACCGCATGGGTCAACTGGGGCCAGGACCGCCCGGCCCCCTCCTCAACGCGCGGCGCCCGATCGCGCATCCACGTCCGGAACTCGTCGTCGAGGCCCGACACCATGACGACGCCCCCGTCGGGTCCTGCGAGCTGCGCGGTCAGGTTATCCGGTCCCCTGTCGAAGCGCACTACCTCGGTGAACCCGAGCACTCGACACAGCCAGGTGAGGGCCGCAACGGGATCCTCGTAGTGCAGGTGGGGCACCACCCTCTGCATGCCGCAGTCAACCGAGCCGGTCACAGTCTCCTCGAGACGTTTGCTATGGACATAGCATAGTGAATATGGTTCGACGCGCAAGCCTCGGGCGCACCCGTCCCTACCACTCGCCCAAGCGCCGGAACCAGGCGCGCCAGACCCGACGAGCGATCCTTGCCGCCGCTGCCGACCAGTTCCGCACCGTCGGCTACGCGGGGGCCACTATGGGTGCAATTGCCGCGGCAGCCGGGGTGTCGGTCCCGACCGTGGAACTCGCCTTCGGCACCAAGGCCGACCTGCTTAAGGTGGCGATCGATGTCGCCATCGCTGGCGACGACGAGCCCGTCCCGGTGCTCGAACGCCCCTGGGCGGCCCACGCCCGAGCGGCGAGGACCACGAACGCCTTCCTCGCCGCGGTCGCCGAGGTCCTGGCCGAGGCAGCGCAGCGGTCCGACGCACTCGTTCTCGTGGCATTCGAAGCTGCCCGCAGTGACGAACGTCTCACAGGCCTCGCCGCCCAACTGAAAGCCCAGCGGTCGGTCACCGCCGCCTGGATCGTCGATGGCCTTGCCGCCCGCGCTCGACTGCGGCCCGACGTCGACCGCGCCCACGCCATCGACGTCATCTGGCTGCTCATGGATCCCGCCGTCTTCGACCGGCTCACCACCGACCGGGGTTGGAGCCCCGAGCGCTTCGCCGCCTGGTTCGCTGACAGCGCCTCGCGTCTGCTCGCCGGGTACACGGACGACAAAGAAGGGACCGCTACACCGTTCGTGACGTGATGGTTCCGGAAGTCTCAAGACGACTGTGGAGCGCCATGCCATTTCATCGTTGCGGAGGGTCGCGAGATCGTGTGGTAGGGCTGGAGGAAGTTGGTCGGGACCGCCCGTCGTGTCCCCCCACCAGAACCAACTCGGCGGCCATCGGTTACCACGCCTTGGAGTAGCGGCTTACCGGTGCGGTATGCCTGGTGTTGTCGTAGACGCAGTGAACTGGAGGATGGCCGGGCCGACGCCGGTCGCGGCGAATGCCGTTCTGGCCCGAAATGATCTCCTGAGGTTCGGCGTCCGAACGACGTGCTGCGGCTCGTCATCCAAGCCGGCGGTCACTGTCGGGCAAGGCGGCGACCCACCGAGATCGGCCCTCCTTGGGCGGTCCTGGTCCGCTCCGCCGCCAGCCAGTCCCTCCTCGGGCTCCCGAGTCTCGTCGTGGCCTGTCATCCTCCGAGCGCCGTG
>DASQQH010000572.1:0-6487 GCA_035643555.1 Acidimicrobiales bacterium
CGCGGGGGCCCTCCGGCCACGCTGAGGGCGTCGCCGCCCGCGGCATCCTCCGGGTCGGGACCCGCCGCGTCGGCGTCCCGTCGCCCCCCGGTGACCCCCGGGACAGACCGGCGGCGGGTCACTAACGTACGGTGGACGCCCACGGGAGGAGGTGCCACCCTGCCGGTCGCCACGAGGATCGCCGTGGTGGGGGGCGGCCCCGCCGGCCTCTACCTCGCCTATCTCCTCAAGCGGGCCAGCCCACGCCTCGAGGTGGTGGTCCTGGAGCGGAACCGCCCTGACGCCACCTACGGCTTCGGGGTGGTCTTCTCCGACGCCGCCCTCGGCTACCTGGCCGATGCCGACCAGGCCTCCTTCACCGCCGTGTCGGCGGCCATGGAGGTGTGGGACGACCTCACGATCGCCAAGGACGGGAACCAGGTCCGCGTCGACGGGAACCGCTTCTCGGCGATCGCCCGCCTGCGGCTCCTGACCATCCTCCACGACCTGTGCGCGTCGGTGGGGGTCGACCTCCGGTTCGGCACCACCGTCGAGGGCCTCGACGACCTGTCCGGTGCCGATCTGGTGGTGGGGGCCGACGGGGTGCACTCGAGGGTGCGCCAGGACCTGGCCGGCCACTTCGCCCAGGAGGTGACCACCCTCACCAACCGGTTCGCCTGGTACGGCACCGCCCGGACCTTCCCCACCCTCACCCTCACCTTCCGCACCACCGAGGACGGGGTCTTCGTGGCCCACCACTACCGCTACAGCCCGACCATGAGCACCTTCATCGTCGAGTGCGACGCTCCCACCTTCGACCGGGCCGGCCTGGGGCGACGCTCCCCGGCCTCCACCCGGGCCTACGCGGAGTCCCTCTTCGCCCCGGAGCTCCAGGGCCACCCGTTGGTGGAGAACCGCTCGGTCTGGCGGTCCTTCGAGCTGGCAAGCTGCGCCCGGTGGCACACCGACCGGGTGGTGCTGATCGGTGACGCCCTGCGCACGGTCCACTTCTCGATCGGCTCTGGCACCCGCCTGGCCCTGGAGGACGCCATCGCCCTGGCCGGGGCCTTCGTCGCGGAGGGGGGACGGCTGCCCGACGCCCTGGCGCGCTTCGAGGCCGAGCGCCGCCCCGTGGTGGAGGCCCTGGTGGCGGCCGCGGCCCGCAGCTCCTGGTGGTACGAGGCGATGGGCGAACGGGCCGGCCTCGACGTGTGGGACCTGGCCCACGACTACATGACCCGCTCCGGGCGGATGGACGACGGGCGCCTGGCGGCCGTGGCCCCCCGGTTCGTGGCCGAGCTCGCCCGCCGGGGCAGGGTCGGGGTCCAATGAGCCTGGAGGGGTTCAGCCCCTGGCCCGAGGAGGCCGCCCACCGCTACCGGCGGGAGGGCTGGTGGCGGGGGGAGCGCCTCGGGGCGCTGCCCCGGGTCTGGGCGGACCGCTCGGGGACCGCCGAGGCCCTGGTCGACCAGGAGCGCCGCCTGACCTACCGGGAGCTCGCCGAGGAGGTGGACGCCCTGGCCCTCGGGCTGGTCGACGCCGGGGTGGCCCCAGGCGAGCACCTGATCGTGCAGCTGGCGAACGGGGTCGACATGGTGGTGTGCTGCTTCGCCTGCTACCGCCTCGGCGTCCGTCCGGTGCTCACGCTCCCCGCCGTGGCCGCCTCCCAGGTCGAGGAGCTGGCCGCGGTGGCCGGAGCCGCAGGGTGGGTGGGCACCGGGGAGGACGGGGCGCCCGTGCTCGAGCGGTGGGGCTCCCATGGCGGCACCGCCCGGATCCCCATCCGGGCCCTCGCCGACCGGGGGGTGGGGCCACGGGACCAGGCCCGCCTCGACGCCCTGGCCCCGGACCCGGGTGACGTGGCCCTGTTCCTCCTGTCGGGCGGCACCACGGGTCTCCCCAAGCTGATCCCCCGGACCCACCAGGATTACGCCCTCAACGTCCGCCAGTCGGCGGAGCTCGCCGGCTTCGACGCCACCACCCGGTTCCTGGTGGTGCTCCCGGTGGCCCACAACTTCCCCTACGGGTCGCCGGGCCTGCTGGGCGCCCTCCACGCCGGTGGGGCCGCGGTGATCGCGCCGAGCCCCAACCCCGCCGTGGCCCTGCCCCTGCTCGGCGCCGAGGGCGTCACCCACACCGCCGTGGTCCCCGCGGTCGCCATCACCTGGTTGGCGGCGGTCGAGGAGACCGGCGGGGAGGTCGGCTCCCTCCGGGTCCTCCAGGTGGGTGGGGCGAGGCTCCCCGCGGAGGTCGGGCGGCGCGTCCGGCCCGTGCTGGGCTGTGCCCTCCAGCAGGTCTTCGGCATGGCCGAGGGGCTGTTGAACCTGACCCGTCTCGACGAGCCCGAGGCCTGGGCCGTGGCCACTCAGGGCCGCCCCATGTGCCCGGCCGACGAGGTGGCGATCGTGGGTCCCGACGGGGCCCAGGTGGCCCCGGGGGAGACGGGGGAGCTGTGGGCCAGGGGGCCCTACACCCTCCGGGGCTACTTCCGGGCTCCCGAGCACAACGCCGCCCGGTTCACCCCCGAGGGCTTCTACCGCACCGGGGACCTGGTGCGGGTGGACCCCGAGTCGGGCAACCTGGTGGTCGAGGGCCGGTCCCGGGACGTGGTCAACCGGGGCGGGGAGAAGATCTCGGCCGAGGAGGTGGAGAACTTCGTGCTGGCCCATCCCGCCGTGCGCAACGTGGCGGCGCTGGGCGCTCCCCACCCCGTCCTCGGGGAACAGGTCCTGGTGGCGGTGGTGCTCGGCCCCTCCCAGGAGCTCACCCTGGCCCAGCTCGCACGGTTCCTCCGGGACCGGGGGGTGGCCCGGGGGCTGGTGCCCGAGCGGCTGGCGGTGGTGGCCGAGCTGCCCCTCACGGCGGTGGGCAAGGTGGACAAGGCGGCCCTGCGTCGGCGGCTGGGCCTCTGAGCGACGCCCGGGGGGCGGCCCGGTCGGTCAGCGCTGGCGGAGGGCCACCGGGACCCGGCCCGGCCTGGTGTGGCCCGGACCCGGTGAGGGGGAGCCACCGGCGGGCACCCGGGCGAGGGCGGCCTCTCCGTGGCCGAACACGCACTCGGGGTCGGGGCCTTCCCGGGGGAGACCGGTGAAGAACTTGGCGGCCAGGCACCCCCCCTGGCAGGCGTCGTAGGAGCCACAGGTGCTGCAGGCGCCGGCGGACTGGGGGCCGCGCAGGTCGGTGAACAGCTCCGAGGACCGCCAGACGGCGGTGAAGCCGCCGGGGTCCCCGACGTTGCCCGCCTTGAACTCCGGGTGCAGCACGAAGGGGCAGGCGTAGACGTCGCCCACCGGGTCGATCAGGCACACCACCCGCCCGGCCCCGCACAGGTTGAGCCCGGGCAGGGGCTGGCCCAGGGCGGAGAGGTGGAAGAACGAGTCGCCGGTGAGCACGTGGGGGCGGTCCACCAGCCAGTGGTACAGGTGGCGCTGCTGGGCTTGGGTGGGGTGCAGCTCGGCCCAGGTGTCGGCGCCCCGCCCCGATGGCCGGAGCCTGGTCAGTCGGAGCTGGGCCCCGTAGCCGGCGGCGAGGGCCTCGAGGGCGTCCAGCTCGGCCACGTTGTGGCGGGTGACCACGACGCTGACCTTGAAGGCCCCGAACCCCGCCGCCGCCAGGTGGTCCATGGCCCGCCGTGCCGCCGTGAAGGACCCAGCGCCCCGGACCAGGTCGTTGGTGGTGGGGGTGGCGCCGTCGATCGACACCTGCACGTCCAGATAGTCCGTGGCCGCCAGCCTGCGGGCCCGCTCGGGGGTCATCGTCGCCCCGTTGGTGGAGAACTTCACGCCGATGCGGCGCGCCACCGCATAGTCGAGCAACTCGTCGAAGTCGCCCCGCACCGTGGGCTCCCCGCCGCCCACGTTGATGTAGAAGACCGACAGCGCCGCCAGCTCGTCGATCACGGCCTTGGCCTGGGCCGTGGTCAGCTCGGCCGGGTCCCGCCGGCCAGAGCTCGACAGGCAGTGGACACAGGCCAGGTTGCAGGCGTAGGTGAGCTCCCAGGTGAGGCAGATGGGCGCGGCCAGGCCTTCGGCCAGCTGGCCGGTCAGGTCCCGGCTGGCCCGGCCGGGCACCGGGGGCGCAGTGGCGGCGGAATCAACGGGCACAGATCACCTCCGAGGCGAGCAGGGACGCCAGGGCGGCCCGAACCGTCGGGTGCCGGGCGGGGGGGATGGCCGACGCGGCCAGGGCGTCGCCCAGGGTGGGGTGGCGGTCCAGCTCCCGCACCAGGGAGACCAGCCCGGGGTCGCGCAGCAGGGCCAGCCGGCGGTTGGCGTAGTGGTAGGCAAGCGCGCCGAAGGCCTCGTCCCGCAGGGCGACCTGGGGATGGAGCCGGTAGGGGCGGTCCTCGGCCAGGGGTCCCGAGGCGGCCGGCCCCCCCGGGGACCCAGCGCCGAGGGGGGCGTCCGGCGGGGGGGCCGGGGCGTTGACGTCCTCGATCGGCACCGAGCTCAGTAGACCCCGCACATCCCGTCGATGGAGATCTCCTCCACCAGCAACTCCTCCTCCACCAGGGGCTGGTCGCCGGCCCCGTGGGCCGCCGGGTCCTCCCGGCCGTCGGGGGTCCCCGGGGCGACCCGGTCGACAGCGCCCTCCGGGTCGACGGTGGACGACGCGTGCTGCAGCATCAGGCCTCCTCGAGATGGCGTTCGGGGTCAGGATTGCACCTGCCGCCCCGTCGGGGCCACATCACAGGTGCCCCGGGCCCGCCTACCGGCGCTCGGGCTGGGTCGGAGCGGTGGCGAAGGACCGGCCCAGGGCCGCCACCTCGGCCTCCAGGCTGGGGATCAGGCGGCCCGCCCGGGCCCGGGTCACGCGGTCGCCCACCGAGCCGGCCACCAGCGGGCGCAGCCAGTGCAGGAGGGCGATCGAGCGGGGCACGTAGATGCGCGAGGCCCGTCGCTCGATGCCCCGGGCCAGGGCCGCGGCGCAGGTCTCGGGCGAGGTGGTGGCGTGCATGGGCCAGGGCAGGCGGGCCCGCATGGCCCGGAAGGTGGGCAGGTCGGCCTCGGCGTCGCGGACCAGGTCGGTGTCGATCCAGGAGGGATGGGCGCAGCCCACCGCCACCCCGTGGTGGGCGACCTCCTGGCGCAGGCAGGTGGCGAGGGACTCGGCGCCGGCCTTGCTGGCCGAGTAGGCGGCCATGCCCGCCGCCGGGGCGAAGGAGGCCAGGGACGCCACGACCAGGAGATACCCCCGTTGGGCGACGACCTCGGGGAGGCCGGCCCGGAGGGTGCGGAACACCCCCGTCAGGTTGACGTCGATGGTCCGGGCGAAGGCGTCGGGGTCGGTGGTGGCCACCGTTCCCAGGCTGGCGATCCCGGCGTTGGCCACCACCACGTCGATGCCACCCAGGCGCTCCACCGTGGCGCTCACCGCCCGGTCCAGGGCGCCCTGGTCGGTCACGTCGGCCTCGAACCAGGTGTGGCCCGGGCCCAGCTCGCCGGCCACCGAGGCCAGCCGGGAGGGCTCCAGGCCGACCAGGGAGCACCGGGCGCCCCGGGCGGCCAGCTCCCGGGCCGTCGCCGCTCCGATCCCCCGGGCCGCCCCCGACACCAGGACCCGCGCGCCGTTCAGACTCATCAGCCGCCGGACCTTACCGGGCGGTCGTCGCGTCGGCGAGCCGGCCGGGATTGCCCCGGGTGCGTGCCATGCTGGTGCATGCCCGGCACCCAGACCCTGCTCGCCGAGCGGCGGTCGCTGCTCGGCGACCCCCGGCTGCGGGGGCGGGCGCTGGCCCGGGCCCACGCCGACCTCATGGACCGGTGGCTGGGCGAGTTGCTGGGAGACCAGGAGGGGGTGGCGGTGGTGGCCGTCGGCGGGTACGGCCGGCGCCAGCTGTGCCCCGCCAGCGATCTCGACGTGGTCCTGGTCCACCGGGGCCGGCGGGACGTGGCCCGCCTCGCCGAGTCCCTCTGGTACCCCATCTGGGACGCCCACCTGGCCCTGGACCACAGCGTGCGGACGGTCCGGGAGGCCCTGGCCGTGGCCGGTGACGACCTCAAGGTGGCCCTGGGACTCCTCGACACCCGCTACGTCGCCGGGGAGGCGGACCTCGCCGGGGACCTGGTGGCCCGGGTCCACCAGCAGTGGCGTCGCCAGGCAAAGCGCTTGTTGCCGGTTCTCGACGAGGCCTGCCAGGAGCGTCACCGCCGTGAGGGGGAGGTGGCCTTCCTCCTCGAGCCGGACCTCAAGGCGGGCCGAGGGGGGCTGCGGGACCTGGGCGCCCTCCGGGCGGCGGGGCTGGGGGCGCCCATCCTCCCCGATCCCGGGGCGGACCTGGACCGGGCGGAGGCCACCCTGGTCACGGCCCGGGTGGAGCTGCACCGCCAGGCCGGCCGCTCCCTGGACCGGCTCCTTCTCCAGGAACAGGACGGCGTGGCCAGGGCCCTCGACCTTCCCGACAGCGACGCGCTGATGGCCCAGGTCGCCGAGGCGGCCCGAGCGGTGACCTGGGCCGGCGACGACGCCTGGCGCCGGATCCGGTCCTGGCTGGCCGGGCCCCGGGGGC
>DASQQH010000573.1:0-2135 GCA_035643555.1 Acidimicrobiales bacterium
TGCGGTGCCCGGGGCGGATGCCATGGCCGGGAAAGATGTCGTCGAGGCTGTCCCCCAGGCTCCGCCAGGCCCGTCGGCGCCACCTGGGACCCTTGGCCGTCCGATCGACCAGGGCCGCGCTCTCGTCTACCCGCAGCGCCGGGCACAGTGACAGCTCCTGGTGCACGGTGCGCACGCCGAGCGCCCGGACCTCTTTCACGCTGGCTCCTGCCGAGAGCCGTGTGCCCCGGATCTCGATCCGACCCTCGTCCGGGCGGACCAGCGCGGTCACCGCCCGGAGGAGGGTTGACTTGCCCGCACCGTTGTGGCCCGCGAGGCCGACCAACTCCCCGGGGGCCACGGTGAGGTCGGCCTTCCGCAGTGCCTGGGTCGACCCAAAGCGCTTGGAGACACCCTCCGCCACCAGGAGGGACTGGGCGCCGGCGGCGCTAACCATGCCCACCACCGGCGCGTCGGCCGACTCCGGCCGCCGGGCGACGGTGCCCCCGTCGCATTGCCGCTCGAACCGCGACGCCCACCACTGCCTCGGGCCCTAGCCGGGCAGTGCGGTGGTCACGTATTTCGGGGCCCCGGCGGCACTCTGCTTGATAAGGGCCTTGGTCTCGGCCTCGCTGTACACCTTGGTGGCCACACCCGACGCGGGGGTCGCCTTCAGCCAGGCGTTCAGGTGGTCCTTGGGGATCTCCAACAGCGGAGCATAAAGCTTCTTGGGCACCTTGTGGCCAGTCGCCACTTGGTGGGCGACCCAGAAGGCGATCGTACCCATCCCGGGAACCGAGGAGATGGACAGGGTCTGATACGAGGGGTCCTTGGCGAGCATCTGCTTCCACACCCGCAACTCCGAGCCCCGATTACCCATGATCACCGGGGGCACGCTCTTGTGCAGAGCCTGGAACGCCTTCACAGCGCCGGAGCCGTCACCGCCCTGGTCCACCACACCGTTTACGGACGGCAGGCTAGGAAGGACCCCTTCGACCGCCTTCTGGGCGACGGTCTCGGTCCAGTCGCCGTGCACCTGGCCCACGACCTTCAAGCCAGGATATTTCGCGGCGGCTTGATGAATGCCCTGGGAGATGTCATGGTCGACCGAGGTCCCTGCCACGCCCCGGATCTCCAGCAGGTTGCCATGGCCGTGGAGCTGCTTCGCCAGGAACGTCGTTTCCGTGCTGCCGTAGGTGACGTAGTTGGACTCAACCTTGTAGGCACAGGGGGCGGTGGCAAGGGAGTCGAACACCACCACCGTGATCCCCGCCTTGCAGGCCTTGGCGATCACCCCATTCAGGGCCGTGGGGGAGGCGGCATCGATCACGATAGCTTTGTAGCCCTGCAGGATCATGCTCTGGAGCTGGGAGATCTGCTGGGCGGAGGACTTGTTGGAGTTCACCACCTCGTACTTGCTGATCAGCCCCTTGCCCTTGGCCTGCTTCGCCACGGTGGTGAAGTTCGCCACCATGGCCTTCCGCCAGCTGTTCCCATCGTAGGAATTGCTCAGGGCGATGCTGGGCGACTTTCCGGAGCCACCGGATTGGGCCCCACTGCCGCTGCCGGACGAACCCGACCCCTGGCTGGCGCCCCCGCTCCCGCACGCGGCGGCCAAGAGGGCCACCACGCACAGCGCGGCACCGACTTTGACCCCCCGCCCAGGCTTCTGCATTCGAATGACCTGTCCCTCTCTCTGGTGTCGAAACCGCCCAACGAGCGAAAACAGCAACGGAATCTCCCCGTTCCAGCGCTCTCCGCCACACATCGGATGTCAGCCTGGTGGTGTCGTGGGCGACTGCGGCACAGCCTTCCCGCCTGCCATCTCCCAGTCACACGTGCGCCCCGGCTGGCGACGCACACATCTGACGTCTCGGGATCTTACGATCGCCCCCCTGGAGTGTCAAGATCTTGTCGTACAATATGCCAAGTAGCGGAGGTGACACCCCTTTCACCCGGGTGGTGGCCGGGAGGCCCCTCGGCGGAGCGTGGTGACGGTGACCATGGAGGACCTCCGACCGGCGAGAGGAGTGCGGTGAGCACGTACCCGGGACGAGGACTTCACGGACAGGCCGTCCAGGAACTGGCCCACCGGATCGTCAGCGGGACCCACGCCCCCGGGGACCTCCTCGACCCCGAGGCGCTGGAGGCCGAGC
>DASQQH010000574.1:0-4130 GCA_035643555.1 Acidimicrobiales bacterium
CTCGATGGGCCCGGGGGGCTGGTGGCGCCTGGCGAAGAACGCCGTGCGGTTCCTCGCCAGGCTCCAGGAGCGTCCCCTCCCCGCCGGGCGGTGGGTGGAGCTGCTCCTCGACGCCGGCCTGGCCGAGGTGACCGTCACCCCGGTGGTGGCCGAGGCCGCGGTGGTGGGCGGGCGGAGGGCGTGAGCCGCCCCGCCACCGCTCCTCGCCCGGGCGTCCGGCACGCCGGGTGATGCAACCCAGCAGCCACGACCCTGTCGACCTTCCCCCGCCGGGCGGGCCAACGCCCCACCGCCGCCCCGCCCACCGGCGCCGGACCGGCTGGCGACAGTGGGTGGCGATCCTGGTGGCCCTGGTCCTCGGAACGGTGGGCTGGTCCTATGGCCGGGCCCTGACCAGGCCCGGGGAGCTCGGGCCGGCGGTCCGTACCGTCGAGTGGGTCCGCGGCCACGGCGGGGGCGGCCTGGTCGCCCTCGCCGAGGGCTGGTGGTACGGCAAGCATCCCCCGCCCGTCGGCGGGGCCCCACCCCCCGGCGCCATCCCCCCACCCCCGCCACCGAGGCCGGTGGCCATGGCCGGGCCACACCTGCCTCCCCCGCCGCCGGTCCCCCCGATCGTCACCCCCGCCCTGCCCGGCGAGGGCCGCTGGCACCCGGTCGGTCCCCGCGTCATGGGGGCGCCCGCCGTCTACGAGGCCTTCCTGCGCCCGGACCCGGTCCACACCAGCCTGGTGACCGGGGTGGCCTGGATGGACCCGAAGCTCCTGCGTGCCAGGCTCTTCGCCGGGCTCTACCAGCCCGGCGACGGCCCCTGGGCCCACCAGGCGCCGATGCCCCCCCGCCTCCGGCCCGGCCTCGTCGCCGCCTTCAACTCTGGCTTCAAGCTCTCCGACGCCCACGGGGGGTACTACGCCGATGGCCGTACCGCCAAGGCCCTGGTGCCGGGGGCCGCGTCACTCGTCATCCACAAGAACGGCACGGCGACGGTGGGGGCCTGGGGCACCCAGGTCCGCATGGGTCCCCAGGTGGCCGCCGTGCGCCAGAACCTCACCCTGATCGTGGACCACGGGCACCGGGTGCCCGGCCTGGCGGCCGGTCCGGCCACCAAGTGGGGGGCCACGGTCGCCAACAAGGCCCTGGTGTGGCGCTCGGGGGTGGGGGTCACGGCCCGCGGGGCCCTCGTGTACGCGGCCGGCAGGGGGCTGTCGGTGTCGTCCCTGGCGGCGGTGCTTTCCCACGCGGGGGCGGTCCGGGCCATGGAGCTGGACATCAACTCGGTCTGGACCAGCTTCTTCAGCTTCGACCGGCCCCTCGGGAGACCCGCCAGCGCCGCCAACGGGCACAAGCTCCTGGCCACCATGCTCCGCCCCCCCAGTCGCTACCTCGGCCCCGCTGAGCGGGACTTCGTGGCCATGTTCGCCAGGTGAGCCCGGAGACCGTGCCGAGGGGGCCATCCCCGGGCGGACGCCGACCCCGGCTGGGGTCTAGCGGAGCACGCCGGGACCGGTAACCTGACCTGTCCGTGAGCAGTACGGTCGTCCTGGGCCTCACCGTCTTCCTGGCCAGCTGCGTGGAGATGGTCGAGGCGCTCACGATCGTGCTGGCCGTCGGGGTGACGCGGGGCTGGCGCTCGGCCCTGGAAGGGGTGGCCGTCGCCGTCGCCCTCCTGGGCGTGGTGGTCGCCGCCCTCGGGCCGGCCGTCGTGGCCTACGTGCCCCTGGGCGTCCTCCGGGTGGTCATCGGCGCCTTGCTGCTGGTCTTCGGGCTGCAGTGGCTGCGGAAGGCCCTGCTCCGGGCCAGTGGGTTCAAGGCCAAGCACGACGAGGACGCCATCTACCGCCGGGAGGTGGCCCGTCTGCGGGACGGCGCGGGGGAACGACGCCGGCGGGATGCCACCGCCTTCACCGTCGCCTTCAAGGGGGTGTTCCTGGAGGGGACGGAGGTGGTGGTGATCGTGTTGACCGTGGGCCTGGCCGGCCACCGCCTCGGCCTGGCCGTGCTCGCCGCGGCTGGCGGCGTCGTCCTGGTGGGGGTGGTGGGCCTGGTCGTGGCCCGCCGCCTGGCGGGGGTACCCGAGAACGCCATGAAGCTCGGGGTGGGCCTGATGCTGGCCAGCTTCGGGACGTTCTGGTTGGGCGAGGGACTCGGCGTCTCCTGGCCGGGCAGGGACCTGTTCATCCTGGCCCTGCTCGCCGGATACGGGGCGGCCTCCGCGGTCCTGGTCGCCCAGCTCAACCGGAGGAGGCAGGCCCGTGCCGGCCTCGCCTAGCCGCCCGCCCGGCCGGGTCGTCGCCCGGGCGGTGAGCGCCTTCGGGCGCTTCTGGTGGGAGTTCCTGGTCGGCGACACCCCCGAGCTGTTCGTGGGCATGCTGGTGGTCCTCGCCGTCGCCGCCGGCCTGGCCGGGGCCGGGGCGGTGGCCTGGATCCTGGTTCCCCTCACCGTCATCGCCGTGCTGGCGACCTCGGTCGTCAGGGGGACCCGGGGCGGCTGAGCCACCGTTTCCGGGGCGCTCCTCGGAGGTCCCCGCGCCATTCCCGGCGCCGCCTTCCTCCTCGCCCCGGGACGGCCCCCTGTCACGGGCCCTGCGCCGACGGGTCCAGATCCTGTGGGCCACGTAGGCCGCCACCAGCACGCCCACGACGATGCCGAGGTACAGCTCGTAGCGCACCAGCTGGCGGTACAGGGCCTCCAGATGCGTCCCCGCCGTGTACCCGACCGTGGTCCACACCGCGACCCACAGGGCCGCGCCCAGGGCGTTGAACACGGCGAAGCGGCGCCAGGACATCTCGGAGATCCCGGCGATGATCCCGTTGAGCTGACGGAGGCCCTCGATGAACCGGGCCACGGTGACCACCTTGCCGCCGTGGCGGGCGAAGAACTCCTCGGCCCGGTGCAGGCGCTCGGGGGTGAGGAACACGTACCGACCCCACCGCAGCGCCAGCTCCCGTCCGCCGAAGTGGCCGATGGCGAACCCGATGTTGTCACCGACCACGGCGGCCACCAGGGCGATCACGGCCACCGCCACGATGTTGAGTCGCCCCGCCCCCGCATAGACGGCCGCGGCGACCAGCATGGTCTCCCCCGGCACGGGCACGCCGAAGTCCTCCAGCATGACGAACCCACCGACGGCCAGGTAGCCGTAGTGGTCCAGCGCCGGGCCCAGGGCCTGGAAGATCCCCGGGAGCTGCGGTGACGATGTCATCCCCACCGAGGGGGCCGGGCGGCCGTCACCGGCCCATGGTGATCCGGACCACCGAGGCCAGCGCCCCCGGGCCCTCGCCGCCGACCAGCCAGCCCGACCCGTCCGCCACCGCGACCCCGGCGTTGGCCACGGCCTCGGGGAGGTTCCCCGCCGCGACGGCTCGACCGGTGGCGGGGTCCACCGCCACGATGCCCGAGCTGGGTCGGCCGCCGACGTCTCCCCCGAGCACCAGGATGCGGCCCCCGAGCACCATGGCCTCGGCGCCGGTCACCGGCGAGGGGAGATGCCCCACGACCGTCGCCGCGCCAGTCGAGGGGTCGATCCGCTGGATGGCCGCCGTGGGTCGGCCCTGGGCCTCCCCCCCCAGCACCCACACCGCGCCCCGGGCGGCGGCGACGGCCGGATAACGCACGGGGACGGGGAGGTGGGCCACCGTGTGGAACCCGGTCCCGTCGGTGGTGGCCAACACCGTGGGATCCAAGGCGGCGCCGTCGTAGCCTCCGACCACGTAGGCGGTGCCACCCCGGCTCGCCACCGCGAGGTCGGCCCGGGGCCGGGGCAGCCTCCCGGCCACCCGGGCCGTCGGCGGCGATCCCCCGGGGGGCGGCCCGCCCGGACAGGCCCTGACCGCGAGGGCCTGCACGTCACCGCTGACGCTGGCGGCCCCACCGCCCACCACCACGTCCCTGCCCCCCAGGACCGCCCCGCCCGCGTCGTGGGTGGGTGTGGCCAGCGCCCCGGCCCGGACCATGGCCCCCGTGCGGGGGTCGAGGCAATACACCCCCGTCACCGAGGACCCACCCTGATCCAGCCCACCCAGGACCACCAGGTCCCGGCCGTGGGCCACCACTACCTCCCGGGACAGGGGGGCTGGGAGATGCCAGGGCTGGAGCACCGCGTGCACGCGGGCGGCCGGCGCCCGACCCGGGG
>DASQQH010000575.1:0-3561 GCA_035643555.1 Acidimicrobiales bacterium
CCCCGAGCGGTGGTGGGCGACCGAGAGGACGTTCAGGCTCATCTTGGCCACCTCCTCGGTGAGGGCCGCCAGGGCCCCCGGGCGGTCCCCGAGGACGATCCGGAGCAACAGGTAGCGCCCCGCCGCCGACAGGCCGTGGTCGATGATCCGGACCAGGAGGAGGGGGTCCACGTTGCCCCCGGACAACACGGCCAGGGCGGGGCCGCTGCCGGGCACCTTGCCGGCCAGGATGGCGGCCAGGGCCACCGCCCCCGCCGGCTCGACCACCGCCTTCGACCGCTCGAGGAGCAGCACGATGGCCCGGCTGATCTCCTCCTCGGTCACCGTGACCACGTCGTCGACGTAGGCCTGGGCGTGGGCCAGGGTGAGCTCCGAGGGGGCCCGGACGGCGATCCCGTCGGCCATGGTGGCCAGCTCGGAAACGGCCACGGGGTGCCGGGCCCCCATCGAGGCCACCATGGAGGCCGCCCCGACGGCCTGCACCCCCACCACCTTCATGGGCCGACGGGCCCCGGCGAGGGCGGCCCCCACCCCGGCCACCAGGCCACCGCCGCCGACGGGGACCACCAGGACCTCGGCATCGGGGGCCTCCTCGACCACCTCCAGGCCGATGGTCCCCTGTCCGGCGATCACCAGCGGGTCGTCGAAGGGGGGGACGATCACGGCGTGGTGGGCCTCGGCGTAGTCCCGCGCGGCGGCCATCGCCTCGTCGACCGCCTCCCCCACCAACCGGACGGTGGCGCCGTAGCTGCGGGTGGCCTCCACCTTGGGCAGGGCGGCGGCGCCCGGCATGAACACCGTCGAGGACAGCCCGCAGAGGTTGGCGGCCATGGCCACGCCCTGGGCGTGGTTGCCGGCGGAGGCGGCCACCACCTCGGTTGGCTCCCCGTCGCCACGGGGGAGGCGGGAGACGAAGTTGTAGGCGCCCCGGATCTTGAACGAGCCCGTCCGCTGCAGGTACTCGGGCTTGACCAGCACGGGTCGGCGGGCCACCCGGGACAGCGTCTCGGAGCTGGTCACGGGCGTCGGCCGGATGACCCCCGAGATCCGCTCCATGGCCTGGCGGATGTCGTCGAGTGTGACCACGCGGCGAGGGTACCCCCGGTGGGCGGTCCCGACCCACTCCGACACCCCGGGGGGCCGTGGTTGCCGGACCCCACCCTCGCCCCTATGCTGGACCTTCGCCCGTCGGCAGCCGGTCGGCGGGACCCCCCGACCCAGGCGAGGGAGCCGGCTTGCGTACCTACAGCCCCAAGGCAAGTGAGATCCACCGGGCGTGGCACGTGATCGACGCCGAGGGGCTGGTGCTCGGGCGGCTGTCGACGGAGGTGGCTCGCCTGCTGCGGGGTAAGCACAAGCCCACCTTCGCCCCCCACCTCGACACCGGGGACCACGTGATCGTGGTCAACGCGGCCAAGGTCCGGCTGAGCGCGGACAAGGCCGACAAGAAGCGCGCCTACCGCCACAGCGGCTACCCGGGCGGCCTGACCTCCCGCAGCTACGCCGAGCTCCTGGCGGCCCGGCCGGAGGAGCTGGTGCGGCGGTCGGTCCGGGGGATGCTCCCCAAGGGCCCCCTCGGCCGCTCCCAGCTGCGCAAGCTCAAGGTCTACGGCGGTCCCGACCACCCCCACGCCGCCCAGACCCCGACACCCTACGAGCTCCCCCACGCCCGGCGGGTCTCGTAGACCGATCGACAGGAGCACCGCGTCCACCATGTCGACACCGACGGCGTCCACCAAGAGGCCCCTGGTCCAGACCACCGGCCGGCGGAAGGCGGCCGTGGCCCGGGTGCGGCTCCGCCCCGGGGGCGGGACCGTCCTGGTCAACCGCCAGCCCCTGGAGACCTACTTCCCCTCCGCGACCCAGCGCATGGTGGCCACCGAGCCGCTGCGGGTGGCGGGGGCGGCCGACGCCTACGACCTCGATGTCACCATCAGCGGCGGCGGGATCGCCGGCCAGGCGGGGGCCCTGCGCCTCGGGCTGGCCCGGGGCCTGGCCGAGGTGGACCCGGACCTGCGGATCCCGCTCAAGCGGGCGGGGCTGCTCACCCGCGACGCCCGGGAGAAGGAGTCCAAGAAGTACGGCCTCAAGAAGGCCCGGAAGGCCCCCCAGTACTCCAAGCGCTAGAGTCCTGGCGATGAGGGGGTCGACGCTGGGGACCACCGCATGCCGACGCCACCCGGGCTAGAGGCCCCGGTGCTGGCGTTCGGCACCGACGGCGTCCGGGGGGTGGGCAACGTCGAGCTGACCCCGGAGCTGGTCGTGGCCCTCGGCCGTGCGGTCGCCCGGGTGCTGGGCGTGGAGCGGTTCCTCCTGGCGAGGGACACCCGCCGCTCCGGGCCCCTGCTGCAGGCGGCCCTGGCCGCCGGCCTGTCGGCCGAGGGGGTGGCCGTGGCCGACCTGGGCGTGCTCCCCACCCCGGGACTGGCCTACACCTCGGCGTCCAGGGCGGTGCCGGCGGCCATGATCTCGGCATCGCACAACCCGTTCCCCGACAACGGCATCAAGGTCTTCTCCCCCGAGGGGACCAAGCTGGCCGACCACCTGGAGACCGCCATCGAGGCGGCGTGGGACCAGGTCCTGGCGGAGGGCGCCACCCCCGGGGCCGGCCGGCCCCCGCGCAGCGGCGCGGCGGTGGGGCCCGTGGAGGCCGACGGCGAGGCCGCGGCGTCGTACCTGGACCACCTGCGGGGCTCCCTGCACGGCCGCTCCCTGGCGGGCCTGTCGGTGGTCCTGGACTGCGCCCACGGGGCGGCCAGCGCCCTCGCCCCCGGCCTGGTCGCCTCCCTGGGGGCCCAGGTGGAGACCCTGGGGGCCGACCCCGACGGGACCAACATCAACGACGGGTGCGGGTCCACCCACCCTGAGGCCCTCCAGGCCGCGGTCCGGTCCTCGGGCGCGGATGTGGGCCTGGCCTTCGACGGGGACGCCGACCGGTGCCTGGCCGTCGACCACCACGGACGGGTGGTCGACGGGGACCATCTGCTGGCCCTCTTCGCCCTGGACCTGGCCCAGCGCGGGGAGCTCGACGGCGGGGGGGTGGCGGTGACGGTCATGACCAACCTCGGGTTCCGCCTGGCCATGGAGGTGGCGGGGATCGAGGTGGTGGTGACCCCGGTCGGGGACCGCCACGTGGCCGAGGCCATGGCCGACGGTGGTCTGGCGCTGGGCGGCGAGCAGTCGGGGCACATCATCTTCTCCCGCCTGGCCACCACCGGTGACGGGATGCTGACCGGCCTGCAGCTCCTGGACCTGGTCTGCCGACGGGGGCTGCCCCTGGCCGAGCTCGCCGCACAGGCCATGACCCGCCTCCCCCAGCACCTGGTGAACGTCACCCTGGCGCCCGGGGGGATCGCCAGGCTCCCCGGTGCCGCCGGGGTGTGGGAGGAGGTCGCCGCGGTCGAGGCCGAGCTCGGGGACAAGGGCCGGGTCCTCCTCCGTCCCAGCGGCACCGAGCCCCTGATCCGGGTGATGGCCGAGGCCCAGGGCCTGGAGGAGGCCATCGCCGCCGTGGACCGCCTGTGCACGGTGGTCCGCCGGGAGCTGGGGGCCCCCGAGCCC
>DASQQH010000576.1:0-4346 GCA_035643555.1 Acidimicrobiales bacterium
GTTCGCGTACGGCGCCGCGATCGGCGCCGCCCGTGTCGGCATGGTCGAGACGACGTTCGCCGAGGAGACCGAGACCGACCTCTTCGGCGAGCAGGTGGTGCTCTGCGGGGGGCTCTCCGCGCTCGTCACCGCCGGCTTCGAGACCCTGGTGGACGCCGGCTACGCCCCCGAATCGGCGTACTTCGAGTGCCTCCACGAGGTGAAGCTCATCGTCGACCTGATGTACGAGCAGGGGATCACCGGCATGCGCTACTCGGTGTCGGACACCGCCGAGTACGGGGACCTGACCCGGGGCCCCCGGGTGATCGACGGCCACGTCAGGGAGCAGATGCGCCAGATCCTGGCCGAGATCCGCGACGGCAGCTTCGCCGAGGAGTGGGTCGCCGAGAACCGCGCCGGTCGTCCCCGCTTCCAGGAGCTGCGCCAGCAGGCCGCCCGGCACCAGGTGGAGGCGGTCGGCGAGGAGCTCCGGACCATGATGCCCTTCATCAGGGGTGGCCGTCCCCGTTTCCAGGACGTCTCGGGAGGCTGACCCACCGGTCGCCGCGGCCACCCGGACCAGGCGATACTGGGGAGCCGACGAGAGAAGGGGAACGCCGTGGACGGCCTCATGCAGGACTATCCGCTGACCCTGCCCGCCATCTTCCGGCGGGCCGAGGCGTTGTTCGGGCACAAGGACCTGGTCACGGCCACCCCCGTGGGCCCGGAGCGGGAGACCATGGCGGACTGGGCGGGCCGGACCAGGCGTCTGGGGGGTGCCCTGGACGCCCTCGGGGTCTCGCCGGACGGCCGTGTGGGGACCTTCGCCTGGAACACCGCCCGGCACCTGGAGTGCTACTTCGCCGTGCCGTGCACCGGCCGGGTCCTCCACACCCTCAACGTCCGCCTGTTCCCCGACCAGCTCGCCTACATCGTCAACCACGCCGAGGACGAGGTCATCTTCGTGGACCGGTCACTCCTCGGGCTGGTGTCGCCGCTGCTGTCCCGGTTCGACACGGTGCGCCACGTGGTGGTCATGGACGACGGGGTGGGCGAGATCCCCGACGACCCCAGGGTGGTGGACTACGAGGACCTGCTGGCCGCCTCCGACCCGGTCGGCTTCGAGGTGGCGGACGAGAACCGCGCCGCGGCCACCTGCTACACCTCCGGCACGACCGGGAACCCCAAGGGGGTCGTCTACTCGCACCGCTCGACCGTGCTGCACTCGATGGGTTCGCTGATGGTCGACACCCTGGGGGTCTCGGAGTCCGACGTCATCCTGCCGGTGGTGCCCATGTTCCACGCCAACGCCTGGGGCCTGGCCCACGCCGGGGTCATGGCGGGGTCAGGGTTCGTCTTTCCGGGTCCCGACCTCTCGCCGGAGGCCATCATCGGGCTGATCGAGGGCGAGAGGGTGACCCTGGCGGCGGGGGTGCCCACCATCTGGATGGGGGTGCTGGCCAAGGTCGAGGGCCGGGACCTGTCCAGCCTGACCCGGGTGCTGTGCGGGGGGTCAGCGGTGCCCAAGGCGCTGTCCGAGGGGTTCCGGACCCGGGTCGGGGTGCCCATGACCCAGGCCTGGGGCATGACCGAGACGCATCCCCTGGCGTCGGTGGCCCGGGTGGCCTCCCGCTACGCCGGGCGCCCGGAGGAGGAGCTGGCGGACCTGCGCGCCACCCAGGGGATCATGGTCCCCGGGGTCGAGCTGCGCATCGTGGACCCCGCCACCGAGGAGGAGCTGGCCTGGGACGGGGAGGCACGGGGAGAGCTCCAGGCTCGTGGCCCCTGGGTGGCCCGTGACTACTACAACGATCCGCGCTCCAAGGAGTCCTTCACCGAGGATGGCTGGCTGCGCACCGGGGACGTCGCCACGATGTCGCCCGACGGCTATATCCGCCTGGTGGACCGGACCAAGGACCTGATCAAGTCCGGCGGGGAGTGGATCTCCTCGGTGGGCCTGGAGAACGAGCTGATGGCCCACCCCGACGTCGCCGAGGCGGCCGTCATCGCCGTCCCCCACGAGCGGTGGGTGGAGCGTCCCCTGGCCTGCGTCGTGGTCCGGCCGGGGGCCAGCCCCACCAAGGAGGACCTCCTGGCGTTCCTCGAGGGGCGGGTCGCCAGGTGGTGGCTGCCCGACGACATACGGTTCATCGACGAGGTGCCCAAGACCTCGACGGGGAAGTTCTCCAAGAAGGACCTCCGGGACCGCTTCGCCGTCCCCAGCTAGCGCCGCGCCAGGGCGCCTTGCCTGGCTCGAGGTCCCCTGGCGGCACCGCTCGCCGATGCCCAGGTGCCGGCGTCATCGCCGGCGACCGCCAGGTGGGGCGCCCCTGGGAGGCGGCGGGGGACTGCGCGTTCGGGGGACGGTGGGCGAACCCCGTGCCGAGGTCGGTGGCGCTCAGGTGAGGGCGGCATAGGCGGCGTCCTGCAGGTCGTCGTGGACGGCGGGGGGCCGGGAGGTCTGCCACAGCCGTTGGGTGAGGACGATGACGATCAGGTCCCGGGACGGGTCGACGAGCCAGGACGTGCCGAGCCCACCGTCCCAACCGAAGGAACCGGCCCGTGCGCCCTCGGTGATCACCGACTGGCAAAGGCCCCAGCTCCGCCCGCGCAGGAAGGCGTCCGGCGCGCCGGCCCGCTGATCGGCGGTCAGCTGGTCGGCGGTCATCTGGGCGACCGCCCCTGCCGACAGGGCCGGTGCGCCGCTGGCGAGGAACATGCGGGCGAAGGCCAACAGGTCATCGGCGGTGGAGACGAGCCCCGCGGCGCCGTCGGCCAACGCCGGGGGGTGACCCCACTGCCCGTCGGGTGGATCCCACACCGCCAGGCCGTCCGGGCCGGGCGCGTAGGCGGTGGCGAGGCGGGAGGTGTCGGACGCCCAGAAGGCCGTGTCGCCCATACCGAGCGGCTCGAGGAGGCGGGTGCGCACCACATCGGGGAAGGCCGTGCCTGCGGCCCGCTCGGCGAGCACGCCGAGGACCGTCGCCCCGGTGTTGTACAGCCAGCGGTGTCCGGGGTGGGCCAGCAGCGGCAGCGACCCGAGCGCGGCGATCCAGGTGTCGGGATCGGGCTGCTTGTCCGGGTTGGGCGGGCCGAGGGTGCCGAGACACAGGTCGGCGGCGGCCGCCACCACCGGCCATGGCCGGGGCGCCGTGAACATCTCGACGACCATGCCGAACCCGAAGGTGAAGGTGGCCAGATCGCGAACGGTGATCGGTCGCGCCGCGGGAACGGTGTCGTCGAGGGGGCCGTCCATGCGACCCAGCACCTGGCGATCGGCGAGCTCTGGCAGCCAGGTCTCGACGGTGTCGTCCAGGCCGACCAGCCCCTCGTCGACCAGGGCCATGACCGCCGCGCCGGTCACCGGCTTGGAGGTCGACGAGATGCGGAACTGGGAGCTGCGGCTGACCGGCGGCCCGCCGACGGACAGGGAGCCGAGCGCCTCGACGTGCACCTGCTCGCCAGAACAGACCAGGGCGACCAGCCCCGGGACCGTCTCCGGCCCGACATGGCCGGCGGCCACCTCGGCGAACCGTTCCAACCCCGTCGGGGACAGTGGGTCGGTCATCGGTCTCCTCCCGTTGCGCTCATCGCCGCCTCAGCCGTCGCTGGTGCTGGCCTCCCGGGGAGGCGCTCTGAAGAACCAGTGGACGCCGTACCGGTCGGCCAGATGTCCGTAGGTGCCAAAGGGCATGTCCGACAGGTCGTCCAGGAGCTCGGGCTCGGCCCCGACGGCCAGGCTGTCGAAGACGGCCCGCAGTTCCCTGGCGTCATCGGCTTGGAGGTAGACGGCCACGGTGTTGCCAGGTGTGGGGCGACGGCCGGGGTGGAGCCAGTCGGTGCCCGAGAGCTCGACCGCGCCGCTCCTCAGGTGGGCATAGGCGACCTTGTGGCGCTGCTCCGCCGGGGCTCGGTCGCCCATCGGCGTGTCGCCCAGCAGGGTGATGGCCAGCTCGCCGCCCAGGCAGGACCGATAGAAGGCCATGGCGTCGGCGCAGGTGCCGTCGAAGAGCAGGAAGGGCATGGTGTTCATGGGCGTGGTCCGTTCCGGGTCACCGAGGCGCTCGGCCCGACCGATGGGGTGGTCAGGTCGGCCATGGTCGCTTCTGAGGACGTGGGCGAGGTCACCGACCATATGACGCACGGACCCGCCGGTGGTCATCGCGACCATGCACCGACCTGGGTCCCCCGGACCCGTCCTGGCGGAGCACCCACCGGGCCGATCGGGGCGGTCCAGCCCCGGCGCAGGGACCACGTCGTCGGGGGCGCCCGCCGTGGCGGGCAGGGCCCGGGGCTCACCTGGCCCTGCCGCCTGGCGGGCAGGGCGGGTGGCGGGGACTAGCCCGGCAGCCACCGCCGGGTGGGCC
>DASQQH010000577.1:0-2133 GCA_035643555.1 Acidimicrobiales bacterium
CAACTGCAGCATCGCCCTGGCCACGGTGAGCCCTCCCGACCGCCACGGCTATGTGAGCCTCGGCACCAACGCCGACTACACGGCCTCGTTCATCGGCGACATCCCGTTCTTCCTCGAGGTCAACCCGAACATGCCCCACACGGACGGGCAGAACCAGCTCCATCTGGGCCAGGCCGTGGGATGGTGCTCCTCGGAGGAGGCACTGCCCGACGTCCCCTCGGCCGAGCCCGACGAGCGTGACCACACGATCGCCGGCTTCGTGGCCGAGCGCATCCCCGATGGCGCCTGTCTGCAGGTGGGCGTGGGACGGATCCCCAACGCGCTCCTCGCCGCGCTCACCGGCCACCGGGACCTGGGCCTGCACACCGAGGCCCTCTCCGAGGGAGTGATGGACCTGATCGAGTCCGGGGCGCTCACCGGAACCCGCAAGCGCCAAGCCCGGAACAAGCACGTGGCCACCTTCTGTGTGGGCACCCGCCGTCTGTACGACTGGCTGGACCACAACGGGTCGGTGTCGATGATGCCCGCCGCCTGGGTCAACAACTTTCTCACCGTTGCCGCCGAGCCGGGGCTCGTGGCCATCAACGCCACCAGCGAGGTGGACCTGATGGGTCAGCCGGCGAGCGAGACCAAGGGAGGCCGGTACTGGTCGGGGACAGGGGGCCAGGCCGACTTCTCCGCCGGTGCCATGTACTCCGAGGGTGGCGAATCCTTCCTGGTGCTGCACTCGACGACCCACGACGGGACGAGCCGGATCAATCTGGGATTGACGCCCGGGAGCGTGGTGACCGCCCACAAGAACACCGTCGACAATGTGGTCACCGAGTACGGTATTGCCGAGTTGCGCGGCAGGACGGTCTCTGAGCGGGCCAGGCGTCTCATCGGCATCGCCCACCCGGACCACCGGGAGCGCCTGTGGCGGGAGGCCAGAGAGGGCGGGGTTCTCCACGAGAAGCGCGTGCTGGCGTAGTCCCGCGTCGGGGCGCGCGGGGCGTGGTCGGCGGGGGAGACTGAGGTGCATGGGGTGCGATCGCGTCCCATCCAGCGGCGCACCCTCGGGCTTCTGGGGGGCCTCTGGCACGCCTCCCTCCACCGGTCCCTCGCCGACCACGGGAAAGGGTCGGTCACCCGGCGGCGGCGCCGCCACCACCTCCAGGCGGAGCCACCCACCACCGTGGTCCTCCAGGCCTTCGCAGCTCCTGCTGGCGGGAGGCCTGTGAGCGCTTGGAGGTGGACCCGTTCAGCAGACAGGCGCCGGGATGCCAACGGGCGACGGGGTGTTCCCCCCAACGGTGCTGATGGGGATCCGCAACCGCCTGCGGGCCGCTCGTCGTCCGAGGCCGCTGTTCGAGGACACCGCTTCCCTGACGAGGAGGGCCCGGGTTCTTGTCGCCCACCCCCCTCCGCGGCCCCGTGCCACCCACGACGCCCGGTCGAGCCGGCCGGGGGCGAGTGTCGGTCGGACAGTGACGCTCCGGTCGAGACAAGGCGCATCGAGGCGGCCGTGTGCCCGGGGGCGGCCGTCCTCGTGCGGCTCGTGCGGGAGGCGATGGCCGGGGTCCGCTCCCGGTCCGGCGTCTGGGCCGAGGCGGACCGGGGAGTTGTGGGCGACCGCCGAGGGATCGACCCCCGGCCCATGGCCTGGTGGCCCTTGACAACGTCCCCCGGGCAGCGGCGGGCGCCGACGGGGGTCACGACATGGCCGCGGTCGATCCCTCTCGTGGGGACGTCAGGAGGAGGATCTCTGGGCCGGGAGCGTCCGAGCGTGGAGGTCGGGGTGGGCGCAGGGTGGGGAGCCCAGTTGCCCTCCCCGAGGAGCGCAGCGGGGCCCCCGCCTGGTCCGGCGACGACGCCTGCCTTGGCTGGTGTCCCCCCGGAGGAGTCGTGCCGAGCGGGGTCCAACCGCAAGACCGCTCTGAGGTCGCCGGAGTTGCCTGACGGGGCGGCGGGGCAGGCGACGGAGGTCGCCAGCGCCCTGTGGCCGGGGACCCTCGTGGTCCATGACACAGACGGTCGATCTCGTGGCGCTGCCACCCGTCCCAACGACAACCTGGGGTCTGGGGCCGATTCCGTTTGGTCCCGAGATGACCCACGTCCTCTCGGCCCGAGGCTCGACTTCCTGGCCGTCAGGAC
>DASQQH010000578.1:0-8293 GCA_035643555.1 Acidimicrobiales bacterium
CTCGAGGAAGAACGGGATGTCGCCGATGAACGAGGCCGTGTAGTCGGCGTTGGTGCCGAGGCTCACATAGCCGTGGCGGTCGGGAGGGCTCACCGTGGCCAGGGCGATGCTGCAGTTGGTCGTGTTGCGGAGCAGCTGGGCCACCTCGCTGAAGTGGGCGGGCACCAGGTCGCACTGCCCCGCCCAGAACGCCTCCCGGGAGCCGGGGCCGAGGAAGTAGTCGACATGGCGGAGGCGGTCGCCGAACTCCCCCCGGATGTAGGGCCGCTCCCGGTACGGGTCCATGCGATGGATCCGCACGCCGTGCAACCGGTCGATGTTGGCCTCCAGGGTGTCCAGGAGCCTGACCGGTTCCCCGGCGCCGATGGGCACGATCACGTCCGCTCCCTCGGGGATGTGGTCCAGGACGTCCTCGGGCTCGTTCACCACGGCCCCGGTGTTGGACGGGCTGGGGACCGGCCGCGGGCCGGTGGGCCATGGCCCCTCAGCACGGGCCGCCGGGAACGGCCGGCACAGGAGCGTCCATGTCCTCCACCGTAGCTCGCGGGGAGCGATCACGAGGGGACGCCATGGTCAGGCTCGGCCAACCCCCCCCGGGAGGATCAGGTGCCGGCGGTCGGGCCAAGACCACCGAGCAGGACCCGCCAGTCCGGCGGCTGGTGGATGTAGCCGAACTGCTGGGCGTAGCTGGCGGTGGTGTGGAGCAGGTGGACCTCGGGGTTCGTCGTCCAGGTGGGCAGGCTCACGACCTTGGCGGCGGCCGGGGAGATCCTGGTGTAGGTCGACACGATCCTCCTCACCGCCGACGGGTGGCTCTGGGCGTAGGTCAGCGACCGGTTCATCGCCCTCCGGAACGCCGCCACGACCTTCGGATGCCCCTTGGCATAGGCGGCGGTCGTGAAGTAGGAGGAGACCGGGAACATCGATGCGGCGGCGACCATCGGGTCACCGAGGAATCGGAACGTATCGCCCTTCTGTGCGAACACGCTGATGAACGGCTCAACCTCCCAGAGCGCGTCCACCTGCCCGTGTTGGAGCGGCAACGCCATCGACGGGAACGATATCTGGACGTACTTCACCGACCGGTAATTTCCTCCTCCCTTTTCGATCGCCGCATTGATGGCGAGTGGCCCGACGTTCTCGAGGTCGTTCACCGCGATCGTCTTGCCGGAGAGCTGAGCGAACGAATGGATCGAGCTCTTGGCCCGGACCAGCATGCCCGCGTACCTCCCACCCACCTTGTTCCCTGCGTTCACGCCGGCGGTGACAGCGGTGACCTTCAGGCCCTTCGAGCTGGCGATGATCAGCGACGTGTTGTTGGAGAACCCGAACTGCTCATTGCCGGACGTGACGGCGGGGATGATGGCCGACCCCCCCTGAGCCGGCTTCGGAACGACGTGCAGGCCGACGTCCCGGAAGAACCCCTGCTTCATCCCCAGGTACAACGGGGCCACATCGATGATCGGTATGACCCCAACGGTGAGGGTGGTGAGCCCACCCCCCTGCCCGGGTGACGATCCCCCACTCGACCGGCTACTGGGCGCCCCGCTCCCCGACCCGCAGGCGGCTGCCCCCGCAGCGACGGCCAGGGCCAGGGCCACCCGCCAGAAGCCCCGGCTGGCCACGCGTCCCCTCGCGCGCACGGTACCCATCGCGTGCCTCCTTGCCACCCCGTCGTCAACCCCACGCCTTGGCCGCCGTGGCGACCACCAGCTCGAGCTTGCGCCACTGGTCCTCCTCCGACAGGCGGTTTCCCTCGGCCACCGAGGCGAACCCGCACTGGGGACTGAGAGCCAGGCGATCCATGGGCACGTACCGGGCGGCGTCGTCGATCCGCCGCAACAGGTCATCCCCACCCTCCAGGGCTCCCTCCTTGGTGGTCACCAGACCCAGGACCACCGTCGTCCCCTCCGGGACGAAGCGAAGGGGCGAGAAATCGCCATGCCGGGGTGCGTCGTACTCGAGGAGGAGCCGGTCGACGTCGAGGCCACCGAAGAGGGACTCGGCCACGACGTCATAGGTGCCCTCCGCCAACCACCGGCTCCGGGAGTTCCCCCGGCACACGTGGAGGGCCCGGACGACGTGCTCCCCGCCCACACCGGCGAAGCAGGCGTTGTCTGCAGCGACTGCCGCCGACAGCCCGTCGTCGGGATCCACCCCCGCCTCCACCAGGCGCTCCCGCTCCGCCTCGTCCATGAAGGACGCGTAGTAGGGGGAGTCCATCTGGATGTAGCTCACCCCGGCGTCAACAAGCGCCTCCACCTCGGCTCGCAGGATGCTCACGACGTCGGCCATCATCTCGGCCCTGGACGCGTACGCCTGGTCGGTCACGCCGGGCATCCACCCCACCACGTAGAAGTTCGAGGCGGCGGGAAGCGTCACCTTCACCGGCCCCGGGGCGTGGTCGGCGAGGAAGCCGGTCTCGAGGGCGGTCAGTCCCCGGTGCGGGACCAGGCGCGAGCCGACGACCTTTGACGTGCTGGGCTCCTGGCCCCCTTCCGGCCCGTGCCAGGTCACCATCCGGCTCTGGGACACGAACCCCTCCACCGCCTCGGCCATGTCGGTGACCCATGACCCGCGCCGCAGCTCGCCGTCGGTGAAGATGGGCAGGCCCACCCGCTCCTGGCCCTCCAGAGCTGCCAGCACCGCCCGATCCTCGGCCCCGCGCAGCTCGGCGTCGGTGAGGGAGCCGTCGGCGTGGGCGCGGCGAGCCTCGAGCAGGAACCCCGGCCGGAGCAGGCTCCCCACGTGGTCGGCATGGAACATCTCGTCTCCCTTCTCCGTCGGAGCTGGCGGTTCCCCGCCGGTCGGCCCGCGCTAGACCACCGCCGACGCGCCCGCCTCCGGGCAGAACAGCTCGGAGGGCTCGTACAACCGGTCGGCCAGGCCCTGCTCGTGGGAGTAGCGCAGGAACGTCCCCAAGGTGTGGAGGTTCGCCTCCAGGCCGTAGGGCCAGAAGTCCTCGCCCATCACCGCCTTGGTCTCCCGCACCTCCTGGTAGGACCAGGGGAGCAGGTTGGCCGGCGCCGCGGTCTCCTCCAGCCGGGCCTCCGCGACCGCCTTGGCCTCCTCGAACGCCTTGTAGAGCGACCGTGCCACCCACCGGTTCGCCTCGTAGACGTCCCGGCGTATCGCGACCAGGTGCATGATGGGAAAGATCCCCGTCCGGGACACGTAGGCCTTCTCCTCGGAGGCGGCATCGGGCCACAGCCGATGCACCCGCAGGTCCCCCTGCAGGAACGGCCGGGGGACCCTGGGGCTGTACAGGGCGTCGATCTCCCCCCGGACCAGCATTCCCGCAAGGGTCTCGCCCGGGGGGATCGGCTCGATCTTGACCCCGGGGGGGTCGATAGGGAGCTTCTCGTGACGCCCGGGGTCATGGAGCCCGCCCGTTCGATAGGTCACCGAGCCCACGGGGACCCCATAGTGGTCCGCCAGGATCCCCCGGATCCACACCGCGGCGCTCATCTGGTATTCGGGCACCCCCACGCGCCGGCCCACCAGGTCCTGCGGGGCCTCGATGCCCGCGCCGGCGCGCACGTACACCCCGTTGTGTCGGAAGGCGCGGGAAGGGAACACGGGGATGGCGACGAAGGGCGCGCCCCGGGCCATGCTGATGACGTACGAGGACAGCGAGAGCTCCGCCACGTCGAACTCGGCGAAACGGAGCATGCGGAAGAAGGTTTCCTCCACGGGTAGGTCCAGGTAGGTGAGGTCCACACCCTCGGGTCGGACGCGCCCGTCGGCCAGCGCCGCAGTGCGGTCATAATCCCAGCAGGCCAGGGTGAGAGAAAGCGTCACCGGCGCTCCCCGACGCGCGACCACCCAGCCGGGACCCAGGAGCCCCCGACCCCGGCCAGTACCTCCCACAGGCCACCCGCCGCGCCAGGGGTCCCTCCGGCACCTGGCAGTGATCGACCCACCACATCGGACGGGTCGGGGCGGAGAGCGGAACAGGCCAAACCAGCCGGTCCCGGTGGATTGCCGGCCTCGACCCGGAAGGCACCCGCCGTCTGGCTCGTCGTGCGCAAGCCCCCTCGTGCAAACCCCAACGACACCGCCCTGGTCCTCCCGTCACCGCCCAGCCGAGCTCGTAACGTATACCTACCTCCCCGCCGGGACAACACCGCACCACCGGAGACACCGGAGCTCCCGGGGCACCACGAGTGACAGAGCTGTTCCTGGCTACGGGTGGCGCCACGTTGGGGCAGCGGGTGCAACAAGGGCCGACCCGGGCTGCGGGCGCGGCATCCAGCGTTCCCCCGCGTTGGGCGAGGAACCCAGCACTGTCCGGTGTTGTGGACACAGATAGTTCCCCTCCATGGACAAATGGTGTGGGGCCCACTCACCGCCTGTCGTGCCGGGCTGGGGCCTGGGGGGCTTTCCATCGGCGCCCCCCACCCGGGACCCATCGATTGACACCGGGGGCTCGGGTGCACCAGGTCGCCGGGTGACGGGGACCTGATCCCAGGCCAGGCTCTGGGGCCCCCTTCCCCCATCCCGGACCAGGGCACAGGCAACAACGCATGGGGTCGCCTCGTCGCCAGCATGCCGCGCTCTCTGGCCCCCCGGCGGCGACGTCGAGGTCAGGTCGCCTTTCGCCGTTCTCCCAGGTGATGGACGACGAACACGGCCCCACGGGAAAGAAGCGGACAGCTCACTTCGCGCGATGACTACGCACTGCGTGCTAATGGAAAAATAGGCATAGCCTCGGTGGCGGTCCAAGGGGCCACCGGTATACTGGTGTTTCTTCCAACCTGGTTGGAAGTGCCAAAGATCCAGGGCCTAACGCGGGGAAGAGGTCGCCGGACACATCGGAACTGTGACCCAGCCGTACGTCGTCGACGCTGCGGCTGAGGAGACCATTCCGACATAGGGGGGGAACCCATGGCTGGTCGTATGCCAGCGCCGGCCGTCGTCGGCGCGAGGACGCCGCAGCTGCCAGTACGAACTGCGGTAAGGATCGTGGTCACAGAGGTGCCATCCGCCGCGCGGACGACTGCTGGCGGGGGCTGGCGATGAACAGAATCCCCGGTTACTACTATCTCGTCGCCCTGGCCGCGGTGGTGGTGGTGGGCGTGGTCCTCGGCGTGGTGCTGCCCACCGCTCTGTTCCGGGCTCCCGCCGCCACCACTACCCCCGACCTGACCTGTGCGAACAACGGGGTCCCCGGGGCCCCATCCACCACGGTTCAGAACGTGACGACGTCGACCAACCTCCAGACCGCCATCAACAACCTCTCGGCCGCCGGTGGGGGTTACTTGAATCTGGCCGCGGGGACCTACACAATCTCCGCCCCGCTGGTGCTCCGGAACAACGTGGGCCTGGTCTCGACCGACATCTCCGGGTCCGAGCCGGTCATCAAGGCCGGATCCTCGTTCCTGTCATCCCCGACCGTGAACGGCGGCCATCCCCTGATCACGACCAACGGGGCATCGAACACCACGGTCGCCAATCTGATCCTGGACCAGAGCGGCAACACGCTCAATGGCAACGTCTCGGGCCGCCTGTCCGCCTACCTCATGGACGTGCGCAACTCGACCAACGCCATCGTCGAGGGCGTGACAACCCAGAATCCCTACACCTACTCGATCGTCGCCGTGGGCTCGAATCACTTCTGCTTCTACCGAAACAACGTCTCCGTTGCAACTAGTGGCATCTACAACCAGCTCGACGGGATCCACGTGCTCGACTCCAACACCGGCTGGGTACTCGGCAACTACGTGGACAACCGTCTGGGGACCGACGGCGACGATGCCTTCGCGGCCCATACCATCAACGCCCCCACCTACGGGGTCACCTTCTCCGGCAACGTCATACGGGGGGGAAACAATGGTGACGACATGCAGCTGGCGGTCGGCAGATACCCCATCTACAACCTCACTATCACCAACAATGAGATGTGGGGTGGTCCCTTCGGCCTGCGTACCGGCTACTACGCCTCGCCCGGGGGGTCGGTGGACCATCTGACCATCAGCGGGAACAACGTCCACAACAACGTGGGGGGCAACGCCTTCCCCACCGGCGGCCAGGCTATCGCCATCGGCTACTACCCAACCGGGGGCGGGCCGGTGAGTTACGTGAGTATCACCAACAACCGGGCCTGCAGCGCCGGCGCCATCCAGGTGGTGTCAGGGACCGGGAACGTGGCCACGAACAACACCACCTACACCGGATGCGTGAACGCGCCCAGCAGCAACCCGAGCGGCCGGGTAGCCCTGGTCGCCGGGCCGCCGCCCACGACCACGACCACCACGGCTCCGACCACGACCACGACCACGACCACGCCACCCTCGACCACGACCACCACGGCTCCGACCACGACCACCACGGCTCCGCCGGCCTCAGGGTGGACCGCCCTCGGCCTGCAGAACGGTTGGCACCAGGCGTGGGCCACTCCCGCCCCCGCCTACCGGGTCAACGCCGGCGAGGTCTTCCTTCGGGGCGGCCTGAACGGCGGTGCGACAAAGCAAGTTATCGCCACCCTTCCCGCCGGCGACCGCCCGCCCGCCGATGAGTGGTATCCCGTGGTGACCGGGGCCAACGTCGTCGGCACCCTGGTAATCCACCCCGACGGGAGCGTGGTGCTGAACGCCGGCAACACCGGCTTCCTGGCGCTGGACTCGGTGGTGGTTCATACCGGGTGAGGCCCTTCCCGCCGCCACGAGCCAGGAGTCTCTTGCCACCCCTAGCGGCCCGGACCGAACGGAGCGCTCGGTTCGCTTGGTTCCAACCTGGGGCAGGAACCGGGGTCAGGGATGTCCTGGGCCGGCCCGCTCAGAGGAGGCGCTTGAGCTTCGCCTCGAAGCCCGTGCGAGTAGCCGTGGCGAGCTGGGACACCGAGACGTACTTGCCGCCATAGAGCTGATTGTCCCAGGCCCACTGCAGGGCGGTCAGGTTGCAGCTCCGGGCGAGGTGCAGGATCTCCGACAGCTGACCCGGCGGGGTGCTGCCCGGGTTCTCCCCCATGACCGACAGGCCGTGGGCGCTCGCCAGGTAGGTCAGCCACCTGGTGTCCGACCAGTCCCTGATCTGGGGGCTGGTGATCGGCACGGACTGGTCTCCCGGCTGGCACCCGTTGTTGGGCGGGCTCCCGCTCCCGTCGCCGACGCTCGAGATGTCGACGATCACGCCCCCGAGCTCCCCCTTGGCCGCCAGGTCGTTGAGGAACTGAGGCCAGACCGCCCCGGTGTTCATCGTGTGGTAGGGGTCGTAGGACGGGTTGGCCAGATCGGCCGCCAGTCGCTTGTGGTACCACCATGGCTGGGCTCCGGTGCCGGGCATCACCAGCTGCAGGGTGCCCTGGAACCCGGCAACCCGGTACTGGGTGATCTCCCAGGCGTGGGCGGCCACCAGCGCGCCGAAGTACCAGTGGTACCAGGCCTGCACCTGGTGCTGGGTCACGTGCTGACCGTGGTAGGTGGTGGTGCCTGGCACCCACCCGGGGAGGGGCGTGGGCGGCACGCCGGGGGGCAGGCCGCCCTGCTGGCCCTGGGCATAGGGCCCGAAGGCCCACCAGTTGTTGTGCGGGGCGCCCGGGTAGAGCATCTCCCCGGCGCCGGACAGCCCCACCCGGTAGTAGGCAACGGGTCCGAGAGCGTGGACGACATTGTGGATGTAGCCCGAGGCCGCCTTCCGCACCTGTTGGCTGAACTCGAAGTTGGCCGTGTCCGACCGGTTGCCGAACTGGTCCACCAGACGTCCGCCGGGTCGCTGCGTCACCCAGTCCGGCGGGGCCTGCAGGCCGATGTCCACGGCCACCTTGTAGCCTGCCGCCTGGTACCGATGGACGGTTGCTACCTCCTTGGCCCGGTAGTGGTGGTCCACCACGCCAGGGTGGGGCTCCCAGCGATGCCAGGCCAGCCCCACCATCGCCAGGCGGACGCCGGCCTGGTAGTCGGTGACCAGGTGCGTGGGGTTGGCGTCGAGGACGCCGTAGGTGGGCGTCGGGCTGGGCAGAGCGGCCACAACGCCCATGAACACCGCCACCGCCCCGGCGACCAGCGCCACGAGGGCACCCGCCACCCGACTTCGGCGGCGCCGCTCTCCGGCCCGACCACCACCCCTAACCCACGGGGGGACCCACCAGCGTCGCCGCTCCGTCCTCACCACCGCGCACCGGGGAGCTTCTGGTAGACGATCACCTGCTTGTAGTCCGGTTCGCTGAAGGAGAACACCTTGCGCGCCCGGGCAGCGAAGTACCGGACCTTGCGGTGGGTGAGGGGGCCATACACACCGTTGTCCTCGGCCGTCAGCACCGCCAGGTACCGCACCTGGTGGGCCGCCGGGTCTC
>DASQQH010000579.1:0-3504 GCA_035643555.1 Acidimicrobiales bacterium
CCGGGCACCGGACCGAGGACGACCCGCAGGGCCGGGCCCACCGGCGCCACCTGGGCGAAGTCCCGGTCGTAGCCGAGGAGCCCCAGGGCGGTCCCCACCGTGGGGTCCACCGCCCCGTCGGTCTGGCGGGCCGCGACCAGCGCCGCCTGGACCGCGTCGAGGAGGGCGGGGCTCACGGCCACCCAGCGCCCGGCGGCGGCGTTGAGGGCCACCAGCTCGGCATCGGGCCGGAACCGGCTGCAGGCGGCGTCGACCACGGCCAGGTCGTCCTCCAGCACCGCCCGGGCGGCCGGGGTGGTCGTGGGCGGGCGGGCCACCAGGGTGGCCGTGGTGCCGAGGGCGGGGAAGCGGACCGCCTCCAGGGTGCTCATGAGCCCCCGGAGACCACCGGCGCCGGCGCCTGGGTGGGTGTCGGCGCCTGGGTGGGGGGCTGGAGCGCCGGCGACGAGCCGGCGGTGGTGGTGGGGGCTCGGGTCGAGGTGCCCGCCGGCTGCGGCGGCGACGTGGCCGGCGAGGAGTGACCGGGCAGTGCCTGGGCCACCAGCAGGGAGAACCCGCCCGCCAGCCCCAGGGCGCCGGCGGTCACCCAACGCGTCGCCCGGCGCAGGCGGACCAGCCCGGCGTCGCGCTCCGCAGCCGCCCGGTGATCCCTCATCTCCGGTTCCTCCTCGTCAGTCGCTCGGTGGGCACAGCGTCAGTCGCCCGGTGGCACAGCCACCCAGAGCCCAGAGTGTGGGGGGAGGTCGCTGAGAGACCGCTGAAGATCTGGGCTCTGGCGCCTCGCCTCCACACGGCCCAAGCCTGGCCCAGCCACCTTGGTGCGGGCTGGGAGTGCCCTGGGCGGGACCTGGGACCACGCCGGCGCCCCCGTCCGGGTTCTCAGCCGATACTCAGGCGCCGCCTGGCAGGATGGAGCGACGGTACGGTCATGAGAAATAGGGGTTGTCGATGCGGATCCTGGTGGTCGAGGACCAGCGCCGGCTGGCCGCGGCGCTCAAGCGCGGCCTGGAGGCCGAGGGCTTCGCCGTCGACGTGGCCACCGACGGCTCCGAGGGGCTGTGGCTCGCCCGGGAGCAGGTCTTCGACGCCATCGTGTTGGACATCCTGCTGCCCAAGATCAACGGCTACCGGATCTGCGCCACGCTCCGGGACGAGGGGAACTGGACCCCCATCCTCATGCTCTCCGCCAAGACCGGTGAGTGGGACGAGGCCGAGGCCCTGGACACCGGCGCCGACGACTTCCTGGGCAAGCCCTTCTCCTACGTGGTCCTGGTCGCCCACCTTCGGGCGCTGTTGCGTCGGGGGGCCCGGGAGCGCCCGGTGGTGCTCACCGCCGGCGACCTGGTGCTGGACCCGGCCACCCACGCCTGTCGGCGGGGGGACAAGGAGATCGCCCTGAGCCCCCGGGAGTTCTCCCTGCTGGAGTTCCTCATGCGCCGGGCCGGTCAGCTCACCTCCAAGGCCGAGATCCTCGACCACGTCTGGGACTTCGGCTTCGAGGGGGACGACAACATCGTGGAGGTCTACGTGCGCTACCTGCGCCGCAAGATCGACCTCCCCTTCCACCGCCAGGCCATCGAGACGGTGCGGGGCGCCGGCTACCGCCTGGCCGCCGACGGTGGGTGAGGGGCGAGGGGGTCTCCTCCGCCGGCTGCGAGCGCTCCTGGCCCGGCTCGGCTCGGTCCGGGCCCGGGCCACCCTGGCGGCGGTGGTGGTGGTGGGTGCCGCCCTGGCCGCCGGGGCGGTGGGGCTCCTGGGGCTCCTCGGCGCGTCGCTGGAGGAGGGGGTGGAGACCTCGGCCCGGGCCCACCTGAGCGACGTCACCGCCCTGGTGCAGGCGGGACAGCTCTCCCCCACCCTGGCCCGCACCCGGGGGGACAACTTCGCCCAGGTGGTGGGCCCGGGGGGCCGGGTGGTGGCCACCACCCCGAGCCTGGTGGGGACCGCCCCGATCGCCACGGTCCGCCCTGGCCCCGAGGGCACCGTGATCCGCACCATCCCCGTCCTCGCCGACCGGGAGGCCGGCGCCTCCACCGACCAGGAGGGCCCGTACCTGGTGCTGGCCCGGACCGTCACCGCCCCCCGGGCGCCGGGGGGCATCCGCTCACCGACCCCGGTGACGGTGTACGTCGCCGCCTCGCTGCGCTCGGTGGTGCGGGCCACCACGACCGTCGGCCTGGCCCTCGCCGGGGGGCTGCCGGTCCTGGTGGCCCTGGTGGGAGGCCTGGTGTGGGTGCTGACCGGCCGGGCCCTGCGGCCGGTGGAGGCCATCCGGGCCGAGGTGGCCGACATCTCGGGCCACGACCTCCGCCGCCGGGTGCCCGAGCCCACGTCCCGGGACGAGCTGGCCCGCCTGGCCCGGACCATGAACGAGATGCTCGACCGCCTGGAGTCCTCGGCGACCAGCCAGCGCCGGTTCGTCGCCGACGCCTCCCACGAGCTGCGCAGCCCCCTGGCGGTGCTCCAGGCCACCCTGGAGATCGCCCTGGCCCACCCCGACGACACCGCCTGGGAGGGCGTCGCCGCCGACGCCCTGGACGAGGCGCGCCGCCTCCAGCGCCTGGTCGAGGACCTCCTGGCCCTGGCCCGGGCCGACGAGACCGCCGTGCCCCGGCGCCACGAGGTGGTCGACCTGGACGAGGTGGTCCTGGCCGAGGCCAGGCGCCTCCAGGCGCGCAGCCGGGTGGACCTGGACCTGCACCGGGTGTCGGCCGGGCGGGTGCGCGGGGATCCCGACCAGCTGGGCCGGGCGGTCCACAACCTCCTGGACAACGCGGAGCGCCACGCCGCCACCACCGTGACGGTGGAGCTGCGACCCGAGGAGGACCAGGTCCGCCTGGTGGTCGCCGACGACGGGCCCGGGATCCCCGGGCCGGACCGGGACCGGGTCTTCGAGCGCTTCGCCCGCCTGGACCAGGCCCGCAGCCAGGACGAGGGCGGCACCGGCCTGGGGCTGGCCATCGTCAAGGAGATCCTCCTCGGGCACGGGGGGACCATCGAGGTGGCCGACAGCCAAGGTGGCGCCCGCTTCGTCGCCCAGCTGCCCGAGGCGGAGGACGGCCAGGGGGACCTTGGGCCCTTCGACCCTGGTGATGGCGGTGTGCCCGGGGTGAGGATGACGCCGTGACCCCCGAACCCGATGTGCTGGCCAGGACCCGGACCCCCCTCGAGGAGGTCGCCCTGCGTCCCCTGGTGACGGTGGCACCCGACACCACCCTGGGTGAGGCCGCGGCACGGATGCGCAGCGCCGACGTCTCCACGCTGGTGGTGGCCGGCAGCCCCCCCGGCCTGGTGACCGAGCGCGACCTGGCCCACGCCCTGGCCGAGGGCCTGGGCCCCACGACGGCGGTGGCGGAGGTCGCCACGAGCCGGCCCCTGTGGGTCACGCCCACCACCACCCTGGGCGACGCCGCCGCCCTCATGATCCACCACGGCATCCGCCACGTGGTGATCGTGAACCCCCTCGGCGAGCTCCTGGGGGTTCACGATCACCACGTGGCGGAT
>DASQQH010000580.1:0-4156 GCA_035643555.1 Acidimicrobiales bacterium
GCGCTGGTCACCGAGGAGGGGGCGGCGGCCCCCCCGACCGCCGCCCGCCTGGCGGCCCTCGTCGCCGCGGCGGGCGCCGGGAAGCACGCCACCCCCGCCGGGTGACCAGCTCACCCGGCGGGGGGGTGACGTGTCCCCCATCCGGTGGCGATCGCCGCGGCGCCGCGTCGACCACGCCGCGCCCCCCCGGGGCCGGCGTCGGGCCGGGCGGTGCCCACGCCCGGGCATGGTTGACACGCTCCATGACGACCGTTCGATAGATTGGTCGCCATGACCGACACCCCAGCCGTTGGCGGGCACCGGTCGGCGGTGGTGGTCGGGGCCGGCCCGGTGGGGCTGGCCTCGGCGCTGGCGCTCCGGGCCGAGGGCGTGAGCCCGACGGTGCTCGAGGCCAACCCCGAGGACAGCACCCGCCCGGGCAGCCGAGCCATCTACCTCCACCGCGAGACCCTCGGCCACCTCGAGGCCATGCACCCGGGTCTCGGCTGGGAGCTGGCGGGGGCGGGCCTGGTGTGGACCACCAAGCGCACGCTGTGGCGCGGCAGGGAGGTGTACCTGCGCACCTACCCGCCCCTGGACCCGACGGTCCTGCCCCCCTTCACCAGCCTGGCCCAGGCGGAGACCGAGCGGCTCCTGGTCGACGCCTGCAAGCAGGCGGGCATCGAGGTGGTCTGGGACGCCACGGTGACGGAGGTGACCCCGGGCCCCGAGGGGGTGGCCCTGCGCACCGAGCAGGGCGGCGCGTGGACCGCCGACTACGTGCTGGGCGCCGACGGGGCCCGGTCGGCGGTGCGGACGGCGCTGGGGATCACCATGGAGGGCGCCCGGTCCGAGAGCTCCTTCGTCATCGTCGACCTGGAGGAGCGTCCCGAGGCGCCCCTGGCCCTCGAGCGGACCTTCCACTACCACCACCCCAAGGTGGGGGGGCGCAACGTCCTCCGGGTCCCCTTCACCGGTGGGTGGCGGGTCGACCTCCAGTGCCGGGAGGACGACGATCCCGGGGCCTTCGCCGACCCCGACCAGGTGGGCGCCTGGATCGATCTGGTCATGCCCCCCGGCTACGCCGAGCGGGTGGCCTGGGTGTCCACCTACCGGTTCCTCCAGGTGGTGGCCAACGCCTTCGTCGACCCCAGCGCCCGGGTGCTGCTGGTCGGCGAGTCGGCCCACCTCTTCGCCCCGTTCGGCGCCCGGGGCATGAACTCGGGGGTGGTCGACGCGGCCGCCGCGGCCGCCGCGGTCCGCCGGGCCCTCCAGGCCCCGGGGCCCGGGGCGGCCAGGGAGGCCATCGCCGACTTCGAGGCCCAGCGCCGGGAGGCCGCCATCTACAACCGGGAGGCAGCGGGGGCTGCCCTGACCCACATGCAGGCGGGTGACCCCCTGATGCGGGCCAAGCGGCGGGTGGCGGCCGTGGTCGCCCTCGCCGGCAAGAGGGCGGGCACCTGGCTGGACTCGGCCCCCTATGGTCCCCGGGGCGGATCGTCCCGATCCGGCCCCGGCCGATACTGAGGCAGGCGGACCCGGCGAGGGGAACCCACCGACCACACACCGAGGAGGGCCGACGCCATGACCACGTCCTTTGCCGCCGAGCGGATCCCGAGGCTTCGGGCCGACGCCCGCAGGGTCCACGACCTCGCCCCCCGGTTCGCCGGGCACCTCACCCCCCCCGACGCCAGGACCCAGGAGCGCTGGGACCAGGGACAGGTGCTCTCCCACCTGAACGAGCTGTTCCCGTTCTGGGTGGACCAGGTGGACCAGGTGGTCGCCGCCGGCGGCGGGGTCGCCTTCGGGCGGACCAAGGAGACGCCCTCCCGGCTGGAGCGGATCGAACAGGGCCGGGGCGGCGATCCCGACGTGCTGCTCCGGGGCATGGACGCCGGGGTCGACCAGACCGTCTCCCTGCTCGAGCGCCTCACCGACGACCAGCTTGCCCTGGTGGGCCACCACCCGAGCCTGGGGGAGCTGACCATGGCCCAGGCCATCGACGAGTTCCTGGTGGACCACCTCCACCAGCACGCCGACCAGCTGGCCGACGGGCTCGGTGGCACCGCCTGAGGCCCGCCCGGACCAGGGCGCCGGGGGCGGCGAGCGCCTGCTCCTGGTGAACGCGGGGTCCTCCAGCACCAAGGTCTCCGTGGTCGCCGGCGACCAGGTGGCGCACCAGGCGACCCTGGGCCCCCCCGGTGACCCGGGCGTCGACGACCATCTCCGTGGGGTCCTCGCCCGGTTCCCGCCCGCCGCCAGCGGCCACCGCGTCGTCCACGGGGGGGACCACTTCGCCGGACCGGTCGTGGTGGGCGACGAGGTGGAGGCCCGCCTCCGGGCCCTGGCCGAGCTGGCCCCCCTGCACAACCCCCCCGGCCTGGCCCTCCTCGACCGGGTCCGGGACCTGGCCCCCGGGCTGCCGGCGGTGGCCTGCTTCGACACCACCTTCTTCGCCGACCTCCCGGCGTCGGCGGCCACCTTCGCCCTCCCCCCGGCGTGGCGGCAGCTGGGCGTCCGCCGCTACGGCTTCCACGGCCTGTCCCACGCCTGGGCCTGCGAGCGGGTCGGGGTCCTGACGGGGGGCCCCGCCGGCCGGACGGTCTCCGCGCACCTGGGGGCCGGGGCGTCGCTGGCCGCGGTCCACAACGGGCGGGCCGTCGACACCACCATGGGGTTCACCCCCCTGGACGGCCTGGTCATGGCCACCCGGTCCGGCCAGGTCGATCCCGGCGCGGTGACCTTCGTCCTCCGCCACACCGGGGCCTCGGTGGACGAGGTCGAGGACCTCCTGGAGACCGGCAGCGGCCTGGTGGGCCTCGCCGGCACCGGCGACCTGCGCCGGGTCATCGCCGAGGCCGACCGGGGCCGGGCCGAGGCGGCCCTGGCCTGGGCGGTGTACCTGCACCGGCTCCGCAGCGGGGTGGGGGCCATGGCGGCCTCCCTGGGCGGCCTCGACACCCTGGTCTTCACCGGCGGGGCCGGGGAGGCGTCGGCCCGGCTCCGGCGGGAGGCCTGTGCGGGTTTGGCCTTCCTCGGCGTTGCCGTCGACCCGGCGAGCAACGAGGAGGGACGGGGGGACCGCCTGGTGTCGCCAGCCGCCGCGGCCGTGGCGGTGGCCGTGGTGGCCGCCCGGGAGGACCTCGAGATGGCCCGCCAGGTCCGCCACGCGCTGGCCGCCACCCCCGGGCGCTGAGTCCCGCGGGCTCAGCACAGATCCAGGGCGACGTCCAGTGCGGGGGCGCTGTGGGTCAGCCAGCCCACCGACACCAGGTCGACCCCGGTGGCGGCGATCGCCGGGGCGGTCGCCGGGCGGACCCCGCCCGAGGCCTCGGTGACCAAACGACCGTCGACCAGGGCCACCCCCCGGCGGAGCTGGTCGGTGTCCATGTTGTCCAGCAGCGCGGCGTCGACCCCCAGGCCCAGTGCCTCCTCCAGCTGGTCCAGGGTGTCCACCTCCACCTCCACCTTCACCAGGTGGCCCAGGTGGCGCCGTACCCGGGCCACCGCCGTCGACAGGCCCCCGGCGAGGAGGAGATGGTTGTCCTTCAACAGCACCGCGTCGTCCAGGCCGAACCGGTGGTCGTGGCCCCCGCCCACCCGCACGGCGTAGCGCTGCAGGGCGCGCAGGCCCGGCAGGGTCTTGCGGGTGGGCACCACCCGGGTGGGCAGGTCGGCGACGGTGGCCACCAGGTCCCGGGTGGCCGTGGCGCACCCGCTCACCAGCCCCACGAGGTTGCACGCGGTGCGCTCCCCGCTGAGCAGGGCCCGGGCGGCGCCGGTGACCGTGGCCAGGGGGGCGCCGGCGGCCACGTCGTCCCCGTCGGGGTGGTGGACCTCGGCGTGGGCCCCGGGGTCCAGGAGGCGGAACGCCGTCAGGCCGGCCGCCAGCCCGGCCACCCGCCCACCGTCCCGGGCCACCAGCAGGGCCGACGCCCGCAGGTCCCCGAGCTCCAGGGCGTCGGCGGTGAGGTCGCCGGCCACCCCCAGGTCCTCCTCGAGCGCCCGGCGGACCAGGGGCTCGTAGAGGAGGGGCAGGAGGGGCTCGACCCTCGCCCGCTCAGCCACCGACGGCCTCGAGGGACCTGGCCGGCCCGGGCGCCGGCAGGCGGCGGGCCCAGCCCGGGCGGGCCAGGGGATGGTCGGCCCGGTAGTGGGCGCCCCGGCTCTCCCGGCG
>DASQQH010000581.1:0-2487 GCA_035643555.1 Acidimicrobiales bacterium
TGGGGTGTGGGCGGGCCGTGGTCATCGGCCCGGCGCCTTGCTCGGGCGCCAGGCGCCCCGGGTCCGCCACCGGCTCAGGCCGTAGGCGACGGGGCTCAGGATGAGGCCGCGACGCTCCAACCGGGCCAGCTCCTCCCGCCATGGCGGTGGCAGCGCGGCCCTGGCGCTGCTGGCGCGCGCTTCGGCCAGGCCGGCCGGCACCAGTCGAAGGAACGTCGGCACCAGGCGTGGCCGATGGAGGAGGGAGCTGGCGAGGTAGGCACCGAGGCCCGTGCCGTAGCTGGCCGCCTGGGCGGCCGGCGCGGCGGGGTCCCGCCGGTGGTGGTGCCACACCAGGGCCGAGGGGCGATAGGCGAGGCGATGCCCGTCGGCCACCACCGCCAGGAACGCCGCCAGGTCGTCGCCCCCCCTGGCTGGGGTGCCGGCGCCGGTCGCCGGGTCGAAGCCGCCGAGGCCCCGCAGGGTGTCGGCGTGGAAGGCCATGTTGGCCCCCGATCCCAGGCGTCCGGCGGCGAAGGGGAACAGGGGGTCGTGGGGCCGGTGGATGCCGCGGTCGACCACCCTGGCCCCGAGGCCCTTGGCGAAGGCGCCGTGTTGGGCCGCCAGGACCTGGGCGGGGGTCTCCAGCTCCGCGGGCAGGATGAGGCCCGTGACGCAGGCCACGTCGTCGGCCGCGTCGAACCCGGTCGCCAGCTCGGCCAGCCAGTGGCCGTCGACCACCACGTCGTCGTCGGTGAAGGCGACGATGTCCCCCTCGGCCACCGCCAGGCCGGTGTTGTGGGCCGCGGCGAGCCCCCGGCGGGGTTCCCGCACGTACCGGATCCGCCCATCCCGGCGGGCGGCGACGATGGCGGCGGCGGCCTCGCTCGTCGGGTCGTTGTCCACGACCACGATCTCGTAGGTCGGATAGTCGAGGTCCACGAGGGCGTCCAGGCACCGCGCCAGGTGGGCGGGCCGGTCGCGGGTGGCGACGACGACCGTCACCGGACGAGCGCGGGCCAGCGCGGCCCGTCGCCCCTCGAGGCAGGCCGGGGTGGTCGCCACCCCGAGGCCGGTCTCGGCCGGGCGCCTCGCTGGCCCCCGGTCCTGGCGCAGGTGGCCGCGGACGGCCGCGGCCACCTGTGGGCCTCCGGCTGCGAGGAGGTCCTCGGGGTCCGGAAAACCCCCGGCGGTGTCCACGACCACCAGGGCGACGGGGTGGCCGTGGAGCCGGACCAGGACCAGGGCCCGGGCGGTCCTGGGCCGGTCGAGGCGGGCGCCGGTGGGGTCGGTGACCCTCCCGGGGTGGCCCAGCTCCACCGCCGCCACCTGGGTGGGGGCGGCCACGGCCCTCACGCCGCTAGCTCCCCCCGCCGGTGCGTGGTGGTCGGGCCGCCGGAGGCGCCTCACGCCTCCGCCTCGCCCATGGCGAGGCGCCGGGGCCCCGGCGGCTCCCCGTCGGTGAAGCGGTGACGGAGTACCGTGCGCAGCACCCGGTCCCCGTCACGGAAGGTCCGCAGGCGCGACCGACCGCTGCGTCGGGGAAGCTCCAGGCTGGGCACCTCGGCGATGCGCAGGCCCGCCCGGAGGGCGCCGAGCACCAGCTCGGTCTCGATCTCGAAGCCCGAGGCCGAGAGCCCCAGGTGCTCGAGGTAGCGCCGACGGAAGGCGCAGAACCCGTAGCACAGATCGGTGAGCCGGCTGTCGGTGAGGAGATTGACCAGGGTCAGGAGGCTCCGGTTGCCCAGGCGCCGGAGCCGGGTGATGTCGAGGGAGCCGCCCCCGGCGATGAACCGCGACCCCTTGACGAAGTCGTAGCCGTTGTCGAGGAAGTAGAGGAACCGGGGGATCTCCTGGGGCGACATGCTTCCGTCGGCGTCCATCATCACCACCACCTCGCTCGTGGCTGCCTGGAACCCCGCTCGCAGGGCCGACCCCTTGCCGGGACGATCCTGGGAGACGATCCGGATGTCGGGTCGACAGGACCGGGCCATCAGGGGGGTGGCGTCGGTGGAGTCGCCGTCGACGAGGATGACCTCGTCGACACAGGAGGGGACCTGTTCCAGGACCCAGGCCAGGTTCCGCGCCTCGTTGCGCGCCGGGATCACCAGGGTCGCCTCAGAGGTCCCCTCGAGGACGGGTCGGTCGATGTGCGGTCGACCCGGCGTGGCATGGTGGCCGCGGCCCGTGCCGTCCGGAAGGGCCGTCCAGGCCTGGACAGGTGCGGCGTCTGCGGTTGTCAACTGCGTACCCCCCTGGCGGGCCTCGGCGCTGGCAGCCCGCAGCCTTACAGAGCCGGCCGGCCGGGGGATCCGGCGCGTTGGCGACCGCGCCTACGTCAGCTGCAGGAGGTCCGGTGACCCGGCCACGCGTCCCGGCCCCGGCGCCGGGGCCCCAGACGGCGGCGGGCGCCCCGGTGACCGGGGACCCTCACCCCAGCGGGCGGGCCCCGGAGCCCGGCCCGCTGTCGGGGTGCCTGGCGTGTCGGGGGGACACCCGCTCCCCGGG
>DASQQH010000582.1:0-2936 GCA_035643555.1 Acidimicrobiales bacterium
GGCTGAACAGCAGCCCGCCGTTGTCCAGGGGGACGAAGGCGGCGAACATCGACAGGGTGATCACGACCTGGCGGAACCGCCCGGTGGCGACGGGCACCAGCAGGAGCAGGGCCCAGCTGAAGTACCAGGGCTGGATGACCGGGCCCAGCACCACGACCGCGAGAAGGCTGAGGCCCAGCGCCTTGACCCGTCCCAGGCGGGGGCTCCACCACAGCAGCGTCAGGCAGACCACGACGGCCAGGGCGTCCCCCAGGCCCCGGGTGAGGCCGAGCATGGCGTGGGCGTGGCCCCCCAACCCGAGGAGCCGGGCCAGCGCCGAGCCCATGACCCCGAGCGCCGTGGCCGGGTCCAGGAGGGTGTGGACCTCGCCGGGCGTGCCGGTGTTGGCGAGCCACCCCCAGCCCAGGCCGGTCACCCGGGCCAGCACCTCCATCACCCCCACGCCGATGAGGACCGCGGTGATGAGGGGGCGGATCCGGTCCTGCCACCGGGCGTCGCGGCCCAGCCAGCCCCAGCCGATGAACAGGATCCCGAGCCCGGCGGGGAACTTGACCGCCGCGGCCAGGGCGCATGCCACGATGCCGAGCGCCGGGCGGCCCCGCTTGGCCAGCAGCAGTCCGCCGGCCAGCAGGAACAGCATGATCGGATCGTTGTGCCCCGCCCCCACCAGCCCCAGCACGGTCACCGGGTTCAAGATGGCGAGGGCGAAGATCTCCGCGGGGTCCCGGCGGTACTCCCGGGCCAGGCCCACGAGGCAGGCGGCGAGGAGGCCGGTGGCCACGACCACGACCACCCGCAGGCCGACCACGGTGGCCAGGGGGTGGTAGCCGGTGAGACCCGCCACCACCCCGCAGAGGGCCAGGAACAGGGGACCATAGGGTGACTTGCTCCCGAGCCACTGGGGATAGACCAGGGAGACGTAGTGGCTGGCCCCCAGGTGTTGGATCCCCACGTGGTAGGGGTTGAGGCCGTGGCCCACCATCGCCCCGAGCGCGGCGTAGGCGTAGATGTCCTGGCTGAACAGGGGTGGGCCGACGAGCACGGGAAGGGTCCAGGCGACGAAGACCGGGACCACCCGGGACACGGGGAACCCCGGATGGCGGCGCAGGGACTGCGAGAGCCGGTACCAGACCCCCACCAGCAGGGTCATCCCGACGAACACGGCCAGCAGCCCCGGGACCATCCCCCCCTCCAGGTTGGTGAGGGGCCCGCCGATGCCGAAGAACCAGGCGTGGTACAGCTTGGTGGCGAACGGCGAGGACGGCTGGCTCGCCCCGGCGGCGATGAGCAGGGTCGCCAGCGTGCCCAGGACCCCGGTGGCCAGCAGGGGCGGCCGTTGGCTGGTGGGCGACCCCCCGAGGAGCCGACCCAGCCATCCGAGGGGACCCGGCCACCGGAGGGCGACGGGCGCGGTCGTCACCGTCGGCACCGACGTGCGTTCCGTCGCCACGCCCTCAACCACACCCTGAGCGTAGCCTCTGGCTACGGACGGCTCCCGACGGTCTCGGCAGTCGCTACCCCGTCGGTGGTTGGTGGTGGTGGGCCGGGGAGGATTCGAACCTCCGAAGGCTGCGCCGGCAGATTTACAGTCTGCTCCCTTTGGCCGCTCGGGCACCGACCCCTCAGGCGGGGAGGATAGCGTCTCCCCCATGCCAACCTTTGACGTCGTCTCCGAGGTGGACCTCCAGGAGGTCCGCAACGCGGTCGACCAGGCCAACCGGGAGGCCGCCACCCGCTTCGACTTCAAGGGCACGGACAGCTCGGTGGAGCTGTCCGAGCACCAGCTCACCCTGCACTCCGCCTCCGAGGACCGGCTGCGGGCGCTCCAGCAGGTGCTGGAGGAGCGCCTGGTGAAGCGCCAGGTCTCCCTCAAGGCCCTCGACCGCGGCAGGATCGAGGAGGCGGCCAAGGGGCGGGTGCGCCAGGGGATCACCATCCAGGCCGGCATCTCGGGCGACCGGGCTCGACAGCTCAACCGGTTCATCAAGGACCTCGGCCGCAAGGGCGTCTCCTCCCAGGCCCAGGGCGACCAGGTCCGGGTCAGCGCCAAGAAGCGCGACGACCTCCAGGCCGTCATCGCCGCCCTGCGGGCCGAGGACTTCGGCATCCCCCTGCAGTTCACCAACTTCCGCGACTGACCGCCTCCGGCCCGCCGGTGGCGAGGCCGACACGGCCTGTGGGAGTTGTCCGGTCCTGCCAAGATGGTGGCTCCATGACGCTGGACCAGCCCGTCTGCGAGGAGATGACCGTCGACGTCCCGGTGGGCGGTCGGGTCCTGGTCGTGAGCGACCTCCTGCTCGAGGACCACGCCACCCGGGCGTCGACCTCGGCGGCCGGACGCCTGGCCGAGACCATCGAGGCCTGGGAAGGCCCCGGGGTGCTCGTCCTGGCGGGCAACGTGTTCAACCTGCTCGGGACGGGCCAGGTCGACCCCTCGGCCGCCCTCGCCGCCCACCCCCGGCTCGCGGCGGCCCTGTCCGCCTTCGCCCGACGATCCGAGCGCCGCGTGGTGTTCCTGCCGGGGAGCCGGGACGGGCGGGTGGCCTGGGACGCCGCCGCAGCCGGGGTGGTCGGCGACTCCCTGGGCGCCGAGGTGGCCCTGGCCTGCCGCCTGGACGTGGCCACCGGGACCGGCACCAGATGGGTCCGGGTCGAGCCGGGACAGCGCCTTGACCCCCGCTTCGCCACCGCCGACGCCCGGGACCCCGCGGAGACACCCCTCGGTCACCACCTGGTGACCGAGGTGCTCCCCGCCCTGGGGATGGGCCCCGACAGTCGGAAGAGCGGGTGGCTCACCGGCGCCGACCGCCTGACCGACTACGACGCCCTCCCCCGGTTCCTGGTCTCCCGCCTGCTCTACCGTCGGCTGCCCCGGCACCTGTGGTGGGCCCTGCTCCCCCTCGTCGGGGTGGTGGGTGCCGAGCTCCTCCTCGGCT
>DASQQH010000583.1:0-2703 GCA_035643555.1 Acidimicrobiales bacterium
TCGGGGTCAGGACGCCGGGGCGGTCACGGCCTCGATGAGGTGTGGGCCCTCCTCGGCGACGGCCCGGCGCAGGGCCCCGGTCAGCTCCTCGGCGGTGCCGGCCCGCTCGGCGGGCACACCCATGCCCCGGGCCAGGGCGACGAAGTCCAGCGCCGGCGGGCGGAGGCTGAGCAGGCCGTTCGCTGCCTCCCCCCGGCGGGCGCCAACCCGCCCGAGCTCCATGTCCAAAATGGCGTAGGCCCGGTTGCTGTAGATCACCGTGGTGACGTCGAGGGCCTCGCGGGCCTGGGTCCACAGCGCCGAGATCGTGTACATGGCGCTGCCGTCACCCTCCAGACACAGGACCGGGCGATCGGGGCAGGCCACCGCCGCCCCGGTGGCCAGCGGGAGTCCCTGCCCGATGGCCCCTCCGGTCAGCGTGAGCCAGTCGTGGGGGGGTGCCCCGGCGGTGGCCTGGGGGAGGGACGCCGCGGCCGTCACGGCCTCGTCCACGACGATCGCCTCCTCGGGCAGCAGGGCCCCGACCGCGGCGGCGATCGAGTCCGGGTTCAGCTGCCCGGTGGGGAGGTCCGGCCGGCCGGCGGGCCGCCGGGTGGGCTGCGCCCGGGAGGCGACCAGGTCGGCGAGGTCGCCGAGCGCCCCGGCGGCGTCGTCGCCGGGGCCGGCGAGCACGTGGACCTCGCACCCCTCGGGCACCAGGTCGCTGGGAAGCCCGGGGTAGGCGAAGAACGACACCGGCGAGCGTGCACCGACCAGCACCAGGTGGCGGACGCCGGCGAGCTGGGCGCTGGCCATCTCGGGCAGATAGGCCAGGCGGCGGACCGGGGGGATCCCGGCGCCCTGCTCCAGGCGGGCGGGGAAGACGTCACACCAGAGATCGGCGCCGGTGGCGCCCTCGATGCGGCTCGCCGCCTCGAGGGCGGGCCCCCGGGTGGCGGGGCCGCCGAGCAGCAGGGCGCAGGGTTCCCCCGAGCCCAGGGCGGAGGCCACCGTCTTCACGGTCTCGTCGGCCACCGTCGCGGCGCGGGTGGGCGGGGCTGGCGGGCAGGGCTCCCCTCCCTCGGACCAGGAGACGTCGGCTGGCAGGATCAGGGTGGCGATCTGGCCCGGCGGCCGGGTGGCGGCGGCGACCGCCGCGGCCGTGTCGGCGCCCAGGTCCGGTGTCGCCTCGCAGCGCTGGAGCCAGCCAGAGACCGTGCCGGCGACCGCCTCGATGTCGGAGTCGAGCAGGGCGTCGTAGCGCTTGTGGTAGGTGGCGTGGTCACCCACGACGTTGACGAGCGGGGTCCTGGCCCGGCGGGCGTTGTGCAGGTTGGCCAGCCCGTTCCCCAGACCCGGCCCCAGGTGGAGGAGGGTGGCGGCCGGCCGACCCGCCATCCGGCCGAAGCCGTCGGCCGCCCCGGTGACCACCCCCTCGAACAGGCCGAGCACCGCCCGCATCCCGGGGACCGCGTCGAGGCCGGCGACGAACTGCATCTCGGAGGTCCCCGGGTTGGCGAAACACACGTCGACCCCGTTGTCGACCAGGGTGGCGATGAGGGCCTGTGCGCCGTTCATGGTGTGCTCCTCGGGGTCCGTGTCGCTGGTCGTCGGAACGTCCCGACCGGGTCTGGGAACGCCGGGGCCGGACCCGGGAGACGCCTCACCGAGGCGCCTCTCCGGGTGCTGGGCGCCCCGGAGGTGCGTGGCCTCGACGGTACACGAGGAGGGACCGGGTGAAGGTGATGACCACGGTCCCCTCCTGGTTGTAGCCCCTGGTGGCGACCGTCACCACCCCCACGTTGGGCCGCGAGCCTGACGGTCTGGCGGCCAGCACCTCGGACTCGCTGTAGATGGTGTCACCCTCGAACACCGGGGCCAGCAGGCGGACCTCGTCCCACCCGAGGTTGGCCATGACGTTCTGGGACACGTCGGTCACCGACTGCCCGGTGACGAGCGCCAGGGTGAACGTGGAGTCCACGAGCGGCCGGCCCCACTCGGTCTGGGCGGCGAAATGGGCGTCCACATGGATGGGTGCGGTGTTCTGGGTGAGGAGGGTGAACCAGACGTTGTCGGTCGTGGTGACGGTCCGACCCAGCGGGTGCGGATAAACGTCGCCGACCGCGAAGTCCTCGAAGTACCGGCCAGCCCAGCCGTGCCGCACCCGGCGCGTCGGGGCCCCCTCCCCGGGCTCCTGGGTCCCACCGGTGCTCACTCGGGGGACGCTACACGTCCCCCGGCGCCGGGCTGGCGGCGCGGCGGGCCGGCTCGGGGGACGGGCGATATGGCCTTCAGCGCCACGTCCGGCGCCTGCACCGCCGGGGCCAGGCGGCCCACGCCGACCGAGGGAGGGTGCGACGGCCGAGCCCCGGCCCTCGGGCCGGGTGTGGGTCCGCGCTGGTCCACCAGGACCGTCCCCCGCCGACCGGCGCACCGGCACCGTCGAGGTGTGGTCCCTGCACACCTCCGGCTCCGCTGTTCCCGAGCGCCCCGGTTCGGAGGCGGTGGCCCGGGTCGGCCCGGCACGGGGGCGGTCCCCCTGATGAGCGTTCACCGAGCCCGTTTGGGGGGAACCGACCTGGTGGTACTCTCGGGAAGAGGACAACACGGCAGAGGGCTGACCGTGTGGCCCGGGTCGTGCCCTGGGGCGCGGGGACTCTCTGGCGCGATGGCGGGCTGGCCGTGTGCAGCTCCAGGCCGTCAATCACCGTGTACGGGCAGGTC
>DASQQH010000584.1:0-4866 GCA_035643555.1 Acidimicrobiales bacterium
GGCCAGGAGGTTTTTTGTTGGCTCCTGGGCGGCCGGACCGCCAGACCCCCACCACCGCAACGACGAGACCGAAAGGCTGCACCCGATGCACGAGCAGGTGACGATCTTCGACACGACCCTGCGGGACGGCGAGCAATCCCCCGGCATCTCCCTCGACGTCACCGAGAAGCTCGAGATCGCCGAGCAGCTCGCTCGCCTCAAGGTCGACGTGATCGAGGCCGGGTTCCCGGTCGCCAGCGCGGGTGACTTCGAGGCCGTCCAAGCGATCGCCCGCACGGTGGAGGGCCCGGTCGTCGCCGGGCTGTCGCGTACCCACCTGGCCGATGTCGACCGGTGCTGGGAGGCCCTCGCCGACGCCGGGGCAGGCCGCATCCACGTGTTCATCTCCACCAGCCCGAGCCACATGGAGCACATGCTCAAGATGTCCCCCCAGCAGGTACTGGGCGAGGTGCGGGCCGGCGTCGGCCGAGCCAGGGAGCACACCGACGACGTGGAGTTCAGCCCCCAGGACGCGACGCGCACGCCCCTGGACTTCATGATCGAGGTGCTGGCCGCGGCGGTGCAGGCGGGGGCGACCACGCTCAACATCCCCGACACCGTCGGCTACGGGATCCCGTGGGACTTCGGTGCCCTCATCGAGTACGTGCGCCGGCAGGTCCCCGGGGACTACGTGCTCTCCACCCACTGCCACAACGACCTCGGTCTGGCCGTGGCCAACAGCCTGGCGGGCGTGCGGGCCGGGGCCCGTCAGGTCGAGGTCTGTGTCAACGGGCTCGGGGAGCGCGCCGGCAACGCCTCCCTGGAGGAAGTGGTCATGGCCCTCGCCATCCGGTCCGACCAGTTCGAGGGGCTCACCACTGGCGTCCGCACCGAGGAGCTCGCCCGGGCCTCCCGGCTCGTCTCCCGCCTCACCGGGTACCAGGTCCAGCCCAACAAGGCGGTGGTCGGCCGCAACGCCTTCGCCCACGAGTCCGGCATCCACCAGCACGGCGTCCTCGCCGAGCGCAGCACCTACGAGATCATCGACGCCGCCGCGGTCGGCCAGACGGGCAGCCAGATCGTGCTGGGCAAGCACTCCGGGCGCCACGCCTTCGCCGAGACCCTGGCCAACATGGGCCTGGCGCTCCAGGGTGACGCCCTGAGCGCGGCCTTCGCCAGGTTCAAGGAGCTCGCCGACCGCAAGGTGGCCATCACCGACGCCGACCTGGAGGCCATCGTCGCCGAGGAGCTGGGCACGACGGTGGAGCCGGGCTTCGCCCTCGAGGACCTCGAGGTCGCCGGCGGCACCGTCGGGGTCCCCAGGGCCCGGGTGGTGGTCAGACGGGGGGGGACCAAGCACGAGGCCACCGCCGAGGGGGACGGCATGATCGACGCCGCCTGCCAGGCCCTGCGCCAGGCGACGGGCGTCTCGGCCAACCTGGTGGGCTTCACGGTGTCGTCGGTGACCGGCGGGGTGGACGCTCTCGGCGACGTGGTGGTCCAGCTGGAGGCGGCGGGCGCCCGGGTGACCGGGCGGGGGGTGGCCACCGACGTGGTGGAGGCCTCGGCCAGGGCCTATCTCAACGCTCTGTCCCGGCTGGTGCGAGCGGAGGCGGGGCGCCAGGCTCGCCAGTCCGGGGAGGTGGGACCCTGAGGGGGGTGGCGCTCAGACCGTCATGATCTCCGCGGTCTCGTCGTCGCCGGGGGCGCCCTCCTCGACCTCGGAGATGTCGACCGAGTCCGCCATCTCGTCCATGCCGATGGGCCCCTCGGGGCGTCCGGCGAGGAACTGGCGGATGATCTTGTTGCGGCTGCGGCGCATCCCCTCCTTGGTGGAGAACTGGACCAGGTTGGAGCGGAAGAGGATCCCCATGTAGTCGGCCACCCGCATCACCGAGGCGATGTTGTGGGTGATGATGAAGATGGTGGCCCCGGTCTCCCGCTGGACGTCCTTCACGATGTTGTCCAGGTAGGCCACCCGGACCGGGTCCAGGCCGGAGTCGGGCTCGTCGAAGAGGATGATCTCGGGCTCCATCACCATGGCCCGGGCCAGGCCCGCCCGCTTCTTCATGCCCCCGGAGATCTCCCCAGGCAGCTTGGCGAGGTGGTCGAGGAGGCCCACCAGCTCGGCGTTCTGGGTGACGAGTCGGCGTACCTCCTTCTCGCTCTTGCGGGTGTGCTCGCGCAAGGGGAAGGCGATGTTGTCGTAGATGGACATGGAGCCGAACAGCGCCCCGTCCTGGAACAGCACCCCGAACTTGCGACGCACCTTGTACAGCTGGCGATCGGTCATCCTGGTGATCTCGTCGCCCTCCACCCAGATCTCCCCGGCGTCCGGCTTGAGGAGCCCCAGGATGTTCTTCAACAACACGGACTTGCCGGTCCCCGACGGGCCCAGGATGCAGCTGATGGCACCTCTGGGGACGTCGAAGGTGATGTCCGAGAGGACCGTGTTGGACCCGAAGGTCTTGGTCACGCCCCGCAAGGAGATGATGGGTTCGCCAGCCACGTCGCTACCTCCTCTGGTCACAGGCTAGTCCCTGTCACGCCCGGCCTTGACGGCCCCGCCGGTCGGGCGGTGGAGTACCCACCGTGGCGGTCCGCCACTTTCAGCACGGTCCGGTTTGCGGGAGGGGCCCGGAGGGAATCAGGCTAGCCAGATCAGACTAGCTCAGATGGGGGAGCTCAGAGTGGCTGATGTCACGGCAGCGTTACTGCGCGGTAGGTTGGGCGCCGTGCGGAGCCTCCTCGCCCTGAGCGGGCACGGAGCGGGTGGGCGCGACCGGCGGGCCGTGCTGTCCGGGGCCACCACGGGGCCGGCGCGAGCCGGGGGCTGGCCATGGCGGTGACCACCTCGGCGCGGGGCAAGGTCCGGAACCTCTACGACGAGACGGGCCGGATGTTCGCCCTGTCCTTCGAGGCGATGCGGCTGCTGCCCAGGCGCTCGTTCCCCTATGGCGAGTTCATCGAGCAGTGCTGGTTCCTGGTCAAGGTCTCCACCCTGCCGGTGATCCTCGTCTCGATCCCCTTCGGCATCGTGATCGCCCTTGAGGTGGGGGGCCTGATCCAGCAGGTGGGGGCGGGGAGCCAGCTGGGCTCGGCCATGGTCCTGGCCGTCGTCCGGGAGCAGGCGCCGGTGGCCACCGCCCTGGTCATCGCCGGCGCCGGGGGGTCGGCCATCTGCGCCGACCTGGGCTCTCGGCGCATCCGGGACGAGATCTCGGCGATGGAGGTCATCGGCGTCAACCCCATCCACCGTCTCATCCTGCCCCGGCTGCTGGCCTCGACCGTGGTGGGGGTGCTCCTGCTGGCCATCACCACCGTGTCGGGCCTGGCCGGGGGGCTGTTCTTCGGGATGGTGGTCCTCCATGTGACCCGGGCCAGCTTCTTCGCCTCGTTCAACGTGCTGTCCCAGCTGGCCGACCTGTTCCTCTCCCTGTTCAAAGCGGCCCTGTTCGGCTTCCTGGCGGCCACGGTGGCGGACTACAAGGGCTTCTACAGCAAGGGTGGTCCCAAGGGGGTGGGGGACGCGGTGAACCAGGCCGTGGTGATCACGATCATCCTGCTGTTCTTCGTCAACTTCGTCCTGACCGAGACCTACTTCAACTTCATCCCCCAGAAGACGCTCTGAGCGCCATGGCTCTCCGACTCCCGCTCCGACCCGCCAACCGCCTGCTCAAGCCGGTGCGGGAGACCGGCACGCTCCTGGACCAGCTGTACGACCAGTTCCTCTTCTACGGCCGGGTCCTGTCCTCCCTCCCCAGGGGGGTGCGCTACCGCAAGGAGATCATGGCCCTGATCTCCGACATCACCGTCGGCTCGGGGGCCCTCGTCATCGGCGGCGGGATGTTCTTCGTGGTGGTCTCCACCACCTTCTTCACCGGTACGGAGGTGGGCCTCGAGGGCTTCGCCGGCCTGCACCAGATCGGGGCCCAGTCCTTCGTGGGGGTCATCTCCTCCCTGGCCAACACCAGGGAGATCACCCCGATCGTGGCCGGCATCGCCCTGGCCGCCCAGGTGGGCGCGGGCTACACCGCCCAGATCGGGGCCATGCGCGTCGCCGAGGAGATCGACGCCCTCGAGGTCATGGGCGTGGACAGCTTCGTCTACCTGGTCTGCACCCGGGTGGTGGCCGCCGTGCTCACCATGATCCCCCTGTACCTGGCGGCGTTGTTCGCCAGCTACATCGCCAGCCAGGTGATCGTCACCCGGTTCTTCACCCTGGCCATCGGCCAGTACCAGCACTACTTCCGGCTGTTCCTGCCTCCCATCGACGTGGCCTACTCCTTCATCAAGGCCATCACCTTCGCCGTCATCGTCACCCTGGTCCACTGCTACTACGGCTACTACGCCTCGGGGGGACCAGTGGGGGTGGGGATCGCCGCCGGCCGGGCCATCCGGGCCTCGATCATCGCCGTGGTGATCACCAGCATGCTCATGTCCTTCCTCTTCTGGGGAGGGACCGGCACGGCGAAGTTGGTCGGATGAGGTGGATCAGGTTGCCGGGGCGCCCCGGGCGCATGGTGGCGGCGCTGTCGATCGTCGTGGCCTTCCTGGTGGCCTCCACCCTGGTCGTACGGGTCGCCTACCGCTACTACCCGGGGGGGACGACCGTCTCGGCGGTGTTCCCCACCGCCGGGGAGGGCCTCCTCCAGGGCGCCGAGGTCGACTACCGGGGGGTGCAGGTGGGCCGGGTGCAGGCCATCAATCTGGCCGGGGGCAAGGCCCACCTCGTGCTCAAGCTGTAGCACGGGTTCCAGGTCCCCACCGACGCCCAGGCCAGCCTGCGGCCCAAGAGCCTGTTCGGCAACGAGGAGGTCCTCCTCCACCTGCCCCGGGGTGACCATGGGCCGTTCCTGGCAACGGGCCAGTCCCTCCCCGCCACCG
>DASQQH010000585.1:0-15508 GCA_035643555.1 Acidimicrobiales bacterium
GCACCACCAGGTCGCACGCCAGCGCCAGGTTGAACCCGCCGCCGTAGGCGACGCCCGAGACCGCGGCGACCACCGGCAGCGGGGACTCCCAGATCTCCACCACCAGCCGGTGGAAGGCGCGCATGAGCGCCAGCAGGTCACGGTCATCGCCGGACCCGATGTGGTCCAGGATCGCGGTGACGTCGCCGCCGGCGGAGAAGTGCTCCCCGACGCCGGCGAGCACGACCGCCCTGGTGTCCGGGTCGTCGGCTGCGCCACGCAGGGCCGACTCGAGCTCTCCGGCGGTCCGGGTGGTGAGCGCGTTGCGTCGATCGGCGCGATCCACCGACAGGAGGCGCACCGGACCCCGTTGCTCGACCCTGATCTCGGCGTAGTCCACCCCGGTCACCCGACCCGCTGGTCGTCCCTGCCACCGCGGGCGACCAGCACGTGCCGCTGGAGCTTCCCGGTGGTGCTCCGGGGGAGCTCGTCGGCGCCGAGGAACTCGACGTAGCGCGGTCGTTTGTACGATGCGAGCCGCTCCCGGCAGCACGCCACGATCTCCTCGGCGGTGACCGGTTCGGATCCGGGCGCGCGCACCACGACGACCTTGACCGTCTCCCCCCAGTGCGGGTCCGGGACACCGAAGGCGCACACCTCCTGCACCCCAGGGTGCGCGGCGACGACACGCTCCACCTCCGTCGGGTAGACGTTCTCACCGCCGGTCTTGATCAGATACTTGATGCGATCGACGAACGCCAGCGTCCCGTCTCCGCCCCGGACCAGCACATCGCCGGTGTGCAACCAGCCGCCGGCGAACGCGGTCGCCGTCGCCTCGGGGTCGTCCAGGTACCCCGAAATGAGGCCCGGCCCTCGTACGACGCATTCCCCCGGCACGCCGACGGGAACCTCGTCGGTGCCGCCGCCCTCCGGGTCGACCAGGCGGATTTCTACCAGCGGGGTCGGCGTCTTGCGCAGGTGCGGGCGCTCCCCGGGGCCGGAGAACCCGTGTGCGAGCACGTAGCTGGTCTCGGTCTGGCCGAAGGCGTCGCAGAAGGCGATGTCGAACTTCGCGGTGAGCCGTTGCACCACGTCCGGCATCATGTTCGCGTAGCCGATGGCGAACCGCCACGAGGAGAGGTCCCGGCCCTCGATCGGCCGGGACAACACGTCGGTGATCACACCGGGCAGCAGCAGGGTCCAGCTCAGCCGGTCCCGTTCGACGAGGTCGAGGATCCGGTCCGGGTCGGGGCGGCGGAGGGCTGCGAACCGACCCCCCGTGAGCACGGTCGCGTACAGGGACTCGTCGCCACCGCAGTGGAACAGCGGCAGCCACCCGATGAACCCGTCCTCCGGGGTGAGGCCGAACCACTGGGCAAGCCGGAGGGCGCGGACCGCGGCGGCCTGCTGGGTGATCATCGCCCCCTTGGGCAGGCCGGTGGTACCGGAGGTGTAGAGGACGTTGTGCAGGTCGCCGGGCATGGCCGCGGGCTCCGGGACCGGCGCCCCGGTCTCCAGCAGCGCCTGGTAGGGGGAGAAGCGGTCGTCGGGGTCCAGGCAGTACCAGCGTCGCACCGACGGGCAGCGGTCCCGGATGGCGGCCGCCGAGCCCGCGCACGGACCGGAGGTGACCAGCGCCAGTGGCGTGGCGGTGGCGATGCAATGGGTCAGCTCGTCCGGGTGGAGGCGCACGTTCAGGGTCACCGCGGCCACGCCGATCCGGGCCAGCGCGGCGTAGAGCTCCACCCACTCCGGGCGGGTCTCGGCGAGCACCGCCATCCGGTCCCCGCGCCCCAGCCCGGAGGCGGCGAGCCCGGCGGCGAGGCGCTCGGCCCGCTCGCCCAGCTCCGCATAGCTGAGCGCCGGCTCGTCGGAGCGATCGGACGTCACGGCGGTGCGCCCCCCGAAGATGCGGAACGAGCGACGGAACAGGGCGTCCAGGGTGGTCCCGGTGGCCGCCGCCACGCCCGGAGGGACGACCACCCCGCTCATCCCGCCGTCTCCTCCGGGGCCTCGACGACCGCCAGCACCTGGCCGGTGTCCACCTGGTCGCCGACGGCCACCCGCAGGCCACCGAGCACACCGTCGCCCGGGGCGGCCACGGTGTGCTCCATCTTCATCGCCTCCAGGACGACCAGAGGCTGGCCAGCGACGACGGCCGAGCCGGCCTCGGTCAGCACGCGCACCACCGTGCCCGGCATCGGGGCCAGCAGCGACCCGGCGTGGGCGACCGCGTTCGGGTCGGCAAAGCGCGCCACCTCAGCGAGGGCCACTGAGCCGTCCGGGCCGTCCACGTAGGACCAGCCCTCCCGCCGGTGCACGGTGTAGCGGCGTCGGACCCCGTCGACCTCCAGGGTTACCGCCTCCGGCGTCGCTGACACCAGCGTGGCGGCGAGCGGCTTGCCATTCACCGACACGTCCAGCCCCCCACGCCGGAACCGGTAGGCGACCTCGACCCTGTCATCGCCGATCAGGTAGGCGACCTGTTGGGGAACCCCGCCCACGTTGCGCCAGCCGGAGGGCATCCCCCCCAGCACACGGGCCGACGCCCGGTTGGCGGCCTGGGTGGCCAGTGCCGCTGCAGCGGCGTGGCGCACACCGCCGCCGACGAGTGTGCCCGCGCCGAGCGCCACCGGATCGTGGCGGACCAGGTAGCCGGTGTCCGTACGCCCCGCCAGGAACTCCGCCTCGCCGAGGATCCCGACCAGCAGGTCCCGGTTGGTGGTGACGCCGTGCACGGCGGCCCCGGCCAGCGCCCGGGCCAGGGTCCGGGCCGCCTCGGTGCGCGTGCGCCCGTGGGCGACCACCTTGGCCAGCATCGGGTCGTAGTGCGGGGACACCACCGACCCGTCCTCGACGCCTGTGTCCACCCGGACCCCCTCGGGCACCCGGAACCGGTGCAGGGTGCCGGTGGCGGGCAGATAGTCGGTGCCGCCGGGTTCACCCCCGCTGGCGCCGGGTCCGCCGTCGGACCGGGTGATCTGCTCCGCGTACAGCCGCACCTCGATCGCGTGGCCGTCGATCTGGGCGCCGGTCACCTCGGGGCCGAGCGCCTCGCCCTCGGCCACCCGGATCTGTTGTGCCACGAGGTCCAGCCCGGTGACCGCCTCGGTGACCGGGTGCTCGACCTGCAGTCGGGTGTTGACCTCCAGGAACCAGAACGACCCGTCGGCCTCCAGCACGAACTCGACGGTGCCGGCGCCCGTGTAGCCGATCGCCTTGCCAGCAGCGACGGCGGCCGCCCCCAGCTCCTCGCGGAGATCGTCGTCGACGGCGGGGGAGGGGCACTCCTCGACGATCTTCTGGTACCGCCGCTGGATCGAGCACTCGCGCTCGAACAGGTGGACCACGGCGCCGTGGACGTCCCCCAGGATCTGCACCTCGACGTGTCGCGGGTCGGGGACGAACCGCTCCAGGAACACGGTCGGATCGCCGAAGGCCGACCCCGCCTCCCGACGCGCCCCGTCCACCGCTCCGGCCAGCTCGACCGCCGAGCGCACGATCCGCATGCCCCGGCCCCCGCCGCCGAAGGCGGCCTTGACCAGCACGGGGAACCCCAGGCGCTCCGCCACAGCGGAGAGGTCGGTGACGTCGGTGACGGTGGCGCTGGGCAGCACCGGCACGCCGGCCGACTCCATCAGCGCCTTGGCCTCGAGCTTGGACCCCATCGACGCGATCGCCTCGGGGGTGGGTCCGACGAAGGTCAGCCCGGCCGCCGCGCAGTCCCGGGCGAAGGCCGCGTTCTCGGACAGGAACCCGTAGCCGGGGTGCACCGCGTCCGCTCCGGTGGCCCGGGCGGCGGCGATCAGCCGGTCGGGCCGCAGGTAGGTCTCCGACGGGGTGGTCCCCGGCAGACGCACGGCCTCGTCGGCGAGCTGGACGAACGGCGCCTCGGCGTCCGGGTCCGAGTACACCGCGACGGTGGCGATCCCCAGCCGGTGGGCCGTGCGCATCACCCGGCTGGCGATCTCTCCTCGGTTCGCCACCAGCAGCTTGCGAATCACGCGCCGCTCCTCGCGGGTCACATCCGGAAGACGCCGAAGCCGCGGCGCCCCTCGACCGTCTGGGAGTGCACGGCGGACAGCGAGATGCCGAGCACCGTGCGGGTGTCGCGAGGATCGACGACCCCGTCGTCGTGGAGCCGGCCGCTCACAGCGAACGCGTGGGACTCGTTCTCGATCTGCGCCTCGATCGCCGCGGTGCGCTCGGCATCTGCCTCGACGTCGAAGGGCTTGCCCTGTGTCGCCGCGGACGCCTTCCCGACGATCGAGAGCACACCGGCCAGCTGGGCCGCGCCCATCACCGCCAGCTTGGCGTTCGGCCAGGCGAAGAGCAGCCGCGGGTCGTAGGCCCGCCCGGACATGCCGTAGTTCCCTGCCCCGAACGACGAGGCCATGTTGATCGTCACATGGGGGACCCGGCTGTTGGTGACGGCGTTGATCATCTTGGCGCCGTCCTTGATGATCCCCCCCTGCTCGTACTTCTCGCCCACCATGTAGCCCGTCGTGTTCTGCAGGAACACCAGCGGGGTGTCGGTCTGGTTGGCGAGCAGGATGAATTCGGAGGCCTTCTTCGCCTCCTCGGAGAACAGCACCCCGCGGTGGTTGGCCAGCACCCCGATCGGATAGCCGTGCAGCTGCGCCCAGCCCGTGACCAGGGACGTCCCGTAGAGCGGCTTGTACTCGTCGAACTCCGAGCCGTCCACGGTGCGAGCCAGGATCTCCCGCGGGTCGAAGGGCACCTTGGACTCCGGCGGCAGGATGCCAAGGATCTCCTCCGGGTCGTAGCGCGGCTCGGCCGGGTTCGGTGCCGGTGCCGGGCCCAGCTTGCGCCAGTTGATCCGGGACAGGACCTCCCGGCCGATGCGGATCGCATCATACTCATCGGCCGCGAAGTAGTCGCTCAGCCCGGAAACCCGGCTGTGCATGTCGGCGCCGCCGAGCGACTCGTCGTCGGCCTCCTCCCCGGTGGCCATCTTGACCAGTGGCGGGCCACCCAGGAAGACCTTCGCCCCCTGGTCGACCAGGACGGCGTAGTCGCACATGCCGGGCACGTACGCCCCGCCCGCGGTGGAGTTGCCGAACACCAGTGCAAGGGTCGGGATGCCCAGGCCGGACAGCTCCGTGAGCTCGTGGAAGACCCGCCCCGCCGGGACGAACAGCTCGGCCTGGGTGGGCAGGTCGGCCCCGCCGGACTCGACGAGGTTGACCACGGGTAGGCGGTTGCACCGGGCGATCTCCAGGGCCCGCAGCGTCTTGCGGAGCGAGTAGGGGTTCATGGCGCCGCCGCGCACGGTCGGGTCGTGGCCGATCACGACGCACTCCACCCCGGAGATCACGCCGATCCCGGTGAGCACGCTGGCACCGACGGCGAAGTCCGTACCCCAGGCGGCCAGCGCCGACAGCTCCAGGAACGGCGAGTCCGGGTCCACCAGCAACTCCAGGCGCTCGCGCACCGGCAGCTTCCCCCGCTGGCGATGCCGTGCCATGTAGCGCTGGCCGCCGCCGGCGATCGTGGCCTCCAGCTGCTCATCCAGGGCGGCGATCGCCTCCAGCTGGACCTTGCGGTTGTGCCGGTACTCCTCGCCGGTGGTGTCCAGCGAGGACCGCAGGACGGCCACTATCTGGCCTCCTCATAGTGGGTAGCGTAGGTGTTGCGCACGATGTTCTTCTGGATCTTGCCGGTCGAGGTCTTCGGCAGCTCCGCGGCGATGATCACCGACTTCGGCACCTTGTAGCCGTCCAGGCGTCCGCGCAGTTCGGCGAGCAGGGCATCCGGGTCCACCGCCTCGCCGGGCGTGGGCACAACGACCGCGGTGATCGCCTCGCTCCAGTGGGCATGGGGCAGCCCGACCACCACCACCTCGGCGACACGGGGCTCGGCGGCATAGACCGCCTTCTCCACCTCGATCGAGGCGACGTTCTCCCCGCCGGTCTTGATCACGTCCTTGTACCGGTCGGCGAACCACAGGACGCCGTCGTCGTCGACGTACCCGGCGTCCCCGGAGTGGAACCAGCCGTGGGCGAAGGCGGTGTCGGTGGCCGTTGGATCGTCGAGATAGCCGCTCATGGTGGACGGTCCGCGGTAGACGATCTCCCCCTGGGTCCCCGCAGGGAGCATCTCGCCCTCCAGGCTCATGATCCCGACCTGGACGCCGGTGATGGGCGTGCCAACGGCCCCGATGTGGGTGAGTTGGTGCTCGGGGCGGAACAGCGTCGTGCACGGGTTCATCTCGGTCTGTCCGAACAGCAGGGCAAAGTCGCAGCCGTAGCCCTCCAGGCAGGCCCGGATCAGCGGCTCCGGCATCGGTGCCATCGCGTACACCGCCCGGCGCAGCGAGGACAGGTCCCACTTGGCGAACGAGTCGTGCTCCAGGGCCGCCCGGTACATCATGGGCAGCCCGAACACCTGGGTGATCCCCTCCCGCTCGATCGTCTCCAGAAAGGTGGCCGCCTCGAACGCCCGGGTCACATGGAGGGTCGCGCCGACGATCACCGCCGGGGTGCAGAAGGCGTTGAGCTGCGCGGTGTGGAACATCGGCATCATGGCCAGAAACCGGTCGTCGGCCTGCCAGCCCGAGTCCAGCGCTGTCGACATCGACTCCATAGTGATCGCCAGGTGGGACGAGGCCACGCCTTTGGGGAACGAGGTGGTGCCAGAGGTGTAGAGGTAGCTCAGCGGGTCCCGATCGTCGACCACGACCCGGGGCACGGAGACGTCATCGGTCGCCAGGTCCTCCAAGAGACACCAGGCCCGGTCGGCGGGCTGGCCAACGTACTCGGCGCCGAGACCCGGTGCGACGATCACGTCGGCCACATCGGTGGCCTCGGCAATCGTCTCGCTCATCACTGCGAGCAGCTGGGTCTCCACGACGATGCCGCGGGCCTTCGAGTGTCTGAGCACGTAGGCGACCTCGTCCGGCCGCCACCCCAGGTTGATCGGCACACAGACCACACCGAGCTTGGCGCAGGCGTAGTAGACAGCCAGGAACTCGGCGCTGTTGCCAGACGCCAAGGCGAGCGCGTCGCCGCGGGCGTAGCCGCGGCCGGCCAGGCCGTGGGCCAGCCGGTTCGCCCACGCCTCCAGCTCGGCGTAGGTCCAGCGCCGCTCCCCGTCGACGACCGCCAGGTGTGACGGGCGGGCGGCGGCGCTGCGAGTCAGCGAGTCGCCAACGTTCACCCGCTGGATGAGGTTCCGTTCGACGTCCATGTTCGCCCTCTCGCCCATGTCCCGGAGGGACGCCTCAGTAGGAGCGGGGAAGGCCCAGGCCGTGCTGGGCCACGTGGTTGAGGATCATCTCTCTGTTCACCGGCGCGATCCGCAGCAGGCGGGCCAGCCCCCAGTACGGCAGCAGTCCGTAGTCGCTGGCCAGGCCGTTCCCGCCATGGGTCTGGATCGCAGCGTCGAGAGCGGCCAGGGAAGCCTCGGCCGCGGCGTACTTGGCCATGTTGGACTCCTCCCCGGCGGGCAGCCCGCGGTCGTGCAGCCAGGCGGCCTTGCGGGTCATCAGCGCGGCCAGCTCGGTCTCGATCCGAGCCTGGGCCAGGGGGTGGGAGACGCCCTGGTGGGCGCCGATCGGGGTCTCCCAGACCTGGCGGGTGCGGGCGTAGTCGGCGGCCCGGTCCAGCGCGTAGCGGGCCATCCCCACCGCGATCGCCGCCCCGGTGATCCGCTCGGGGTTCAGTCCGCGGAAGACCTGGCGGAAGCCGGCCCCTTCCTCGCCGACCAGGTTCCCGGCCGGGACCATGACATCGTCGAAGTGGAGGACGTACTGGCGTTCCGGGAGCGTGATGTCCACCGGCAGGGGGGTGCGCACCATCCCCGGCGCGTCCGTAGGGACGAGGAACAGCGACAACAGCGCGTTCCCGTCCTCGTCCCGGCCGGTGCGGGAAACGACCAGGAGCGCCTCGGCCTCGTCCACCCCGGAGATGTAGTGCTTGGTGCCTCTCAGCACCCAGTGGTCGCCGGCGCGGGTGGCGGTGGTGGCCAGACGGTGGGTGTTCGACCCGGCATCGGGCTCGGTGATGGCGAACACCACCTTCGTCGAGCCGTCGGCCAGGCCGGGGAGCCAGCGCCGGCGAAGCTCCTCTGAGCCGAACTCGCCGATCACCTCCGCCGAGATGGCCGCCGACACGAGCAGGAGCAGCAGCGGTACGCCTTGCCTGGCGGTCTCCTCGCAGACAGCCGCCAGCTCCACCAGCCCGCCGCCCCCCCCGCCGTACTCGGGAGCCACGTTGACACCGATGAAGCCCGCCTCCCCCAGGGAGCGCCAGAGCTCCTCGGTGGGCTTGCCCTCTCGGGCACGCTGGAGGAAATAGGCGCTGCCGAACCGGCCGGCGATCGCGGCGACCGTGGCCCGTAGGTCCCGTTCCTCCTCGGTCTCGGTGAAGTCCACCTGACTCCCGCTTGGTTAGTGATTACATATTCACTCGGAAGAACGCTAGCATCCAGATGCCGAGCTGACCAGATGGTGACCGGAGCATCTCGACCCAAGACGACGGAGGCGCCGCGCCGGTGCCGCAGGGATCCGGAACGGCGCGAGCGGATACTGGCCGCGGCCGCTGCGTTGGCCGCACAGCGTGGTTTCCACACCGTCGGGATGGCCGAGATCGGTGCCGCGGCCGGCATCGTCGGTTCCGGGATCTACCGGCACTTCGGTTCCAAGGAAGCGATCCTGATCGCATTGTTGGACCGGGGGATGACCCGCCTCGAGGACGGGGCGGCAACGGCCCTCGCAGAAGCCAGCTCGGACCGAGAAGCCCTCGTCGGGCTGGTGAGTGATCACGTCGCGGTGGCCGTGGAGCACCGAACCGAGCTCGCTGTTTACCACCAGGAGGCGCACACGCTGCCCGACGAGGAGCGCCGGACCCTACGTCGCAGACAGCGACGCTACGTGGAGGACTGGGTGCGTGTGCTCGCTCCGCTGCGTCCCGGTCTCACCGATGGGGAACTGCGGGTGACCGTTCACGCCGCGATCGGCGCAATCCAATCAACGCTGTTCTACCACAGCGGGCTCGAGCCCGAGCGTCTCGTCGCGCTGCTCGGCACCATCGCCCAGGGCGCCCTGGCGGTCGACGAGCTGTAGCCATGAGGCAGCCTCTTCCACTCTTGCCGTGGTGATCCGGCCACGCCATGCTGAGCGAAGGCATACAGCAGGGGAGTAGGAGCGTGACCGACGTCAACCCCGCCACAGCCAATGCGACGCCGTCCGGACCGACTGCGACACCAGCCGGTCTGCCCCATGTGCCACACGGAACGGAGGCCCCGGACCCGGATCTGATCGATGTCACGACACTGCGCGGCCGGCGAGCGGTGCACCGGTGGGAACGCACGTCTTTCGGCGACGTGCTGGAGCGACTCACGTGGAGCCGTCCCGATCAGGTGGTACTCACTGGTCTCCCGGGTGCATACGGCGAGCCCGCGTTCGCCGAGGTCACGGCTCGGGAGGGTGATGTGGTGGCGAACCGATTCGCGCACGCCCTCGCCGAGACCGGCCTGGAGCCGGGTGACCGGGTGCTGCTGATCTGTGAGAACTCAGTGGAGGCCTACCTGGCCAAGATCGGCATCGCGAAGGCCGGTATGGTCGGCGCGCCGCTCAACCCAGCGCTTGCCCCCGACGTCGTGGCCCACCTGGTGAGGAAGGTGGAGCCGCGCTTCACGGTCGTCGACGCACAGCTCTGGCCGCGATTCAGGGACACCTTCGCGGCCTGTGGGCTGTCCGTTGGGGCGACCATCGCCATCGGAGGCGGGCCGGTAGCGGGGTCGCCGTCGTTCGGGGAGCTGCTCCACTACCATCCCGAGACTGAGCCCGACGTCGCCGTGCACGGCGACGATATCGTCGAGCTGCTGTTCACCTCGGGCACGACGGCGATGCCCAAGGCAGTGATGCTGTCCCACCAGTACGCCCAACTGGCCGGGATGAATTTCGCGTTGTCGCTCTCCCGCGGGCTGCGCCACGAGGCTGACCTGCGGTTGTGCACCTTCCTGCCCGTGATCTACCACGTCGGCGACGTGTTGTTCCCGAACGGCGCGCTGCTTGCGGGCGGCTCGGTGGTCCTCGGCCGCCGTCCGTCAGCGGAGGCCGTGGCCGACGCTGTCGCCGAGCACCGGTGCACCGCGCTGTGGGCCGGATCCCCCCAGTTCGTCGGGATGCTCGCCGACGCGCTTGACGCCCACCCAGACCTGGACGTGTCGTCGTTGACCACGCTGGTCTATGGCTGGGGTACGCTGTCCCCGGCGCTCCTCGATCGGCTCCAACGACGCTGCGCCGAGGGGCTGTCCACCCTCGGGATCTTCGGCCAGACCGAAGCGATCGCCTGCCACCGCTTCTGGCCCAGCCGGTGGCCGGAGACGCATGCGGCCACCGCCCCCGCACTCAACTACGTGGGGGTGCCAAGTGGGCTGCTTGCGTCGGACGTCGTGGACGAGCTCGGCGATCCGGCGCGCGGCGAGCCCGGCGAGGCCGTCTACCGCTCACCGATCATGACCGCCGGCTACTACCGGGACCCGGAGGCCACCCGGGAGGTGTTCCGCGGTGGCTGGTTCCACTCCGGTGACGCCGCCGAGATCGATGGCCATGGGCTACGCATCATGGTCGACCGGTACAAGGACATCGTGAAGACCGGTGGTGAGAACGTGTCCTCGATGCGGGTGGAGGCGGTGCTGCAGGAGCACCCCGGCGTGGCCCGAGCCGCGGTGATCGGTCTTCCACACGAGCGGTGGGGTGAGGCCGTCACCGCGGTCGTCGTGCCGGCGGCGGGGACGCCGAGCGAGGAGGACGTGCTCGCCTTCTGCCGCGAGCGGCTGGCCGGCTTCGAGGCCCCCAAGGCGGTCGTTTTCGTCGACGCCCTACCAGAGACCGTCGGGGGGAAGGTCCTCAAGTACGAGTTGCGTGCCGAGCACGCTGACCTCTATCGAACGTAGAGCTGCCCGCTCGCTGGTCGGGAGGTTGTGCGATCCAGCGCCGTCGACAGAGCGGTTGCGCCGCGTCACGTCGCAGTCCTGTGTGGGCCATCAGGGGTCCTTGTCCCTGGGCTGGGACCCGACCTCCCACGAGGCAGCAAGGGCCTCCACGATGGCAACCACCCGTGGGCGGGGCGTCCGGCTCGGCGTAGGTGGGCGCCGGCGCCCCGGCGGCCGAATCGGTGACCGCCACCTCGGCGGCCGTAAGGGACCCACCCCAGCTCGACCACCTTCGCCGGCGCGTCCAGGGCGTTGGTGATCAGGTCCGAGACGACAAGGATCAGTTGTCGAGGGCGTCTGGATCGAGATCATGCTGGTGGCGGACTCCACCGCGATGTGCGCGTTCATGCACATCCCGTGGGAGGTACTCGGCAGGCACGGGCATAACCTGACCTGGGGATTCCGGGCGGCCCAACCCATCACGTAACATTTGCGGGGGGAGCGGCGGAAGCCCCAGCGATGGCGGCGTCCCTCTCCACCACCCCTGCTATGCCGGCACCTTCGCCTGCAGGGTAGTAATCCTTTGAGGTGCAGGTCGGAGTCCACGCCAGAAAGTCCCTGTCCCCTCCTGGACCACCCAACGGTTCCCTGGCCCCCCGTGCCGCAGTCCGCGTCCTGCAGGTGATCAGGGGCCGCAGCAGTGAATCCACCACTGACTGATCCCAGGGCAAATCCTCGTGAGGTCGGTGCCACTCATGGGCTCGCCCCGGCCTTGAGGCCGGAACGGGTCCAACACACCAGGGGGCTCTACCGTGGCTTTCCGTTCCGATGTTCCAGAAGGGCCGACACGGCGACATGGTCGACCTTGGTACGGATTCCAAGGCCAAGGTCGTCTGATCATCGCCCGCGAGTCAGAACCGGTCCTTTCTGGCCAGCTGCCAGCAGGAATCCCGCGGTGCGCGCCGGCGATTGGCGCCGGCTCTGCGAGGGACGAGAGCGCGTCGAGTACGCGCTGGGTGTGGTACGGGTTCAGCCTGACCTTCTCCCACTCATCGCGCCCAGCGGCCCCAGCTTCTGCCAGGTCCGCGCGCTGACCGCGGCATGACCGACGTCGCGGACCAGCGCGGCACGCCGGATCGCTGGGATCGGGTCCGACGCGCAGGCGGCAGCGTCGCCAGTTGCGCGATCCCTACTCTTAGAGCTCCCTGCGGGAGGTTGCTCAGGAAGACGGGGGAGTGAAACGCCCCGGGGTTGTGCTGACCACAATGTTGTAGTGGTAGGTGCTCCCATGGACGGAGTCGACGGTAAGCTGCACTGGGAGGTGATCGGTGCTTTCTTGTGGGGTGAGAGTGCAGTACATCACTGTTCCGACGATCTCCTTGAGATCGCCCGGGCATACTACCTTCGGCACTGGCTGGTGCAGTTGCTGAGCCAACTGGTGGGCTACCTGATACTCAACACCGGCCTTCGAGGCTGTGGGTGGGCTGGTTGTGAGTGGGGTACCGGACGGCTGGCTGGCGCCGACGTGGATGCTGGCGCTGCAGCCAGCGAGCAGTGACGTACCCAAGCAGGCAGCAGCGAGCACGGGGACCAGGGGGACCTTGTGGATTCGCCCCATTTGCGGGCGGTTCCTCCAGGCGAGCACTCGCATCATCCCCCCTGCTGACTGTTTCCCCCGGCGGGGGCAAGTTGATGAAAAGGATACTTCCTTCCGTCTCCAGGTGACGTTGGCGTGGTGGTGGCCGTCACCATCGGGCCGGACGCTGGCGAGCAGGGGAAGGAGATCAGAGCGCGACTTGGTCGGGGCCAGGGTCCGTTCGCCCTGCTGCTGGTGGGGTTCGTGGCCGCCCTGCGCCGCTCAGAGCTCGCCAGCGTCGAGGTCGATCAGCTGGGCCACCACCCCCGGGGGTCGTGGCCTCCCTCCCTCGGTCCCGAGGCGTGGTTGTTGTGGCGGGTGACGATGTGATCCCCACCCTGCAACCGAGCCATCGGCGGGAACCACGCCGCTGGCCTCCACCTCGGCGGCTGGAACCCGCTCAGCCCGGGCCCGTGGAGGAGGGCCTTGACAGTCTCTCGGTCCAAGGCCACCGGGATCGCGTCCCGCCCGCCCAGGGTGGTCGCCCCCACGAGGTGGCGTAGGCCTGGTCGGCCAGGTCCTGGGCCAACCCCGGGCGCATCCGGTTGTGTTCCTCGTAGAGGGCACGCACGGGTGGCCCCCCCGGCGAAGGTCTGGTCGACGGCGCGGCCTCCCACGAGACCGCGAAGCGGCGCAGCTTGGTGATCTCTGGCGCGCCGGCCATCCGGGCACGACCTCGGAGTCCCTGCCCGGGCCGATGGCGGTGGGCTGGCGGCGGTCCTTTACCAGGCGCAGGGCGGCACTCTGCTCCATGGCGACGGTTGGCGCCCGGGGTGAGCTCGGCGTGGCGGCCATCGAGACTCGTCCAGGAGTACCAGGGCCCCGGGGGCCGGGCGGGGCTCTCCCGGACCACAGGGCCGGGTCCGGGAGTCGCCGCCAGCCGGTAGTGGCATCCTTGATGGTCGTGGCCGCTCCCACCCGTGACATCCTGGGGGGGCACGAGCCCCGGGTCCCGCTCCTGTTCGGCCACCAGTCGGGCCAGCTTCCGCCCGGCTGCCCGCGTGGTCCCTCGACCGTCACGTGCTGGTAACGGACCCGGCCCGGCCTGGTCCCGGCCGACGCGGATCAGCAGCTCCCACACCACCGGCCGCCGCCCCAGACGCTCCGCGTCGCGGCTCCTCCTCGCCATTGGGTCGGAGCGCACGACCGACGTATGGCACCGAGGAAGACCCCTCTGACCAGGGACTTCGTGGTGCGCCCCCTGGGATTCGAACCCAGAACCTGCGGATTAAGAGTCCGTTGCTCTGCCGTTGAGCTAGAGGCGCTGGCCCCCAGGCTAGCGATCGGCCCTCTGCCTAGGGGAACCCACTGCGGGTGACCGAGGGGACTCGAACCCCCGACCTCCAGGGCCACAACCTGGCGCTCTAACCAGCTGAGCTACGGTCACCAAGGACTCCGGTCAGGCTACACCCCGTCACCTGAGCTTCCGGTCGCTCCAGGCCGGTGGCTGTCCGCTGTCCTGGATCCCTTGGACGCCCGGTTGGTAGCGCGCCACGAGGCGGCCTGTGGTCCCGACTCCCGGTTCACCAATCGCTGGGGAGGGGGAGGTGGCACGCGGTGAGAGGGGAGTGGTGCGTATCCTCGTCTCCTGGAGCCCCCGTAGCTCAGCTGGACAGAGCGGCTGCCTTCTAAGCAGCTGGTCGCAGGTTCGAGTCCTGCCGGGGGCGCTGGCGTTGCCGCAGGTCAGCGCTTGGGTTGAGCCCCTTGACCGCAGTTCCATCACCTCGGCGTGCCCCCCGGCCGCAGGAACCCTCCTCCGAGCGATCTGTTCGATGGTTGAGGGCTTCGGTCCGGAGCTCCCCGCGACCGGGCAGCAGGTGTCCGGAGATGTCCAAGGACACGCTGATGGAGCTGTGCCCCCACCTGCTCCATGATCGCCGTGGGGGGTTCCCTCCGCGATGAGGAACCCGGCGTAGTGTGCCTGAGGCCATGGAAGCGCACCCGGGGGGAGAGCCCGGCTTGAGCCAGAGGCCGTGGGAGAGGGCATCGTGGCGAAGGGGGCGCCCGTGGGGATCCTGAACACGAGGGCGTCCTGGTCCTGGTTGCGTCACGCCCAACAGGGCTTCGACCGCCTCAACGGTGCCCCCGAGGAGGTCGATCCGCCCGGCGCGTCAGGCGCCGATCTCGCCGGCCCGTAGGCGGGTATAGACAGCGAAGCCCACCAGCAGCCCGTCCTCGGGCAGCCCGGGTGCGCCACCATGTCCCGGCGCCTTGGCCGGCGGGCGAGGCGGTGGCAGCGGCCAGGTCCTCCACGTGGGCGCGGTCGAGGAGACACATCCAAGTGGGGTACGAGTGCGGCCAAGGCATTGGCTCAACGGCGTCTGGAGGGCCAGGCGCAGCACCTTCCGGGCGGCCCACACGGCGCCCCGCGTCGCCCGGGGCCAGCTTCGCGAGGAAGGGCGCCGGCACCGTGGGGCGGTCGATCGTTGCCACGGGGCGATCTCCCAGGACGGGCAACATGTGGGCCCGAGGCATGGCTTCGTAACCCGCCCCCTAGGGGGTCAGGTGCACGATGTTGCCAGCCACCGGCCTCCCACACCGTCAGCGTGGTCCGTCCGGCCCTGAGGTCCACCCTTCGACTCGCTCCCGGGCCGACCGCTTCTCAGCCGGCCAGCGTTCCGCGTTGGTCCGCATGGCGAAGGTGGTGGGTCCTGGCACCAGCCCCCCCGGCGCTGGGGATCGGGGCAGCGGTCCCATCACCGGCCGGAGGGACGTTGGCGGGCACGGCCCCATTCACGGAAAGTACCCAGTTCCCAGGTTGTCTCTGCTCCCAACGATCTTTCGGACCTCGTCAGGAAGCTCGCTCGGGTCGATGGTAAGGAGTTTGAGGGGGGCTGCCCACGGTGGTCCCGCTCACCGTCGGACACCGTCCCCTGACGCGTAGTACCCGTGGAAGCCGAAGGGGATGTGGTGGGGAACCTGGGCCACCGCCAGCTCGGCCAGGCTGGCGGCGTCGAGGGCCACGACGGATGAGGTCCCGCGGCGGGCGTC
>DASQQH010000586.1:0-2595 GCA_035643555.1 Acidimicrobiales bacterium
CCACGTCGGCGACCACGACGCCGCCCCCCACGCCGGCGACCACGACCGACCCCGCCTCGGTAGTGCGGGCCTACGTGGCCGCCATCAACGCCCGGGACTACCAGAGCGCCTGGGCCCTGGGCGGCAAGAACCTGATCGGGGGCTCCTACGCCTCCTTCGTGGCCGGCTTCGCCGACACGGCCTCCGACACCCTGACCGTCCTCGGGACCCGGGGCCAGACGGTGGACATCGACCTGGTGGCCACCCACACCGACGGCACGGTGACCACCTACACCGGCAGCTACACCGTGGCCGGCGGCGAGCTGGTGTCCGCCCACGTCCACCAGACCTGACCGACCACCCCGCCCGGTGGGCGCAGGCTAGCGTGTGGGCAGGCTCGAGCAAGGAGGGGGTCCGTGTCTGCCAGCCCGTCGGGCGCCCCGGAGGGCGCAGCCTTCCCCGGGGCCAGCCTCTACCCCCACCTGTTCTCCCCCTGGCGGATCCGGATGACCGAGGTCAAGAACCGGATCGTCTTCCCCCCCACCTGTCCCTCCTGGGTGAGCGACCCGTGGCGGGGCCTGTTCACCGACGCGGCCGTTGCCTACTACGAGGAGCGGGCCAGGGCCGGCGTGGGCCTGATCATCATCGGGGCCACCCACGTCCACCCCGACTCGCTCATGGCCCCCCTGCTCATGCCCCAGCTCTTCGACGACGAGAACATCGAGCCCCTGCGACGCATCGCCGACGCCGTCCACGCCCACGGGTGCCGCCTCGGCATCCAGCTGTGGCACTCGGGGATGCGGGGGTCGCCGGGGATCAAGCAGGAGCCCTCCTACGACTACCACGCCACCTGGTACACGATGGCCCCCTCCCAGGTGCCCCTGGGCGAGTTCCCAGGGGGGACCACCCCCAAGGAGATGTCGGAGGCCGAGATCGAGGAGGCCCTGGCCGCCTACGCCGCCGCGGGGGCCCGGGCCATCCGGGCGGGCCTGGACGGGGTGGAGCTGCACCTGAGCCACGGCTACCTGGCCTGGCAGTTCCTCTCCCCCCTGTACAACAAGCGCCAGGACGACTGGGGCGGCAGCTACGACAAGCGCCTCCGGTTCCCGGTGGAGGCCCTGCGCCGGATCCGGGCCGCGGTGGGCGAGGAGCCCTGGGTGGGGTTCCGCATCAACTCCACCTCCTTCTGGCCGGGCGACCTGGAGCTCGAGGACGTGGCCCAGGTGGTCCAGGACCTCCAGGGCCGCACCGACACCGACTACGTCAACGTCTCCGCCGGGGTCCACCACTCCTTCATCCACACCCCGATGGAGTTCGAGGCCGGCTGGGAGAAGGGCTACGCCCGCCGGATCAAGGAGGTCTCCGCCAAGCCCGTCCTCCTGGTGGGCCGGATCACCACCCCCGAGGTGGCAGAGGCCCTCCTGGCCGAGGAACAGGGCGACGCCATCTGCCTGGCCCGCCAGCTCTTCGCCGACGCCGACTGGGCCCGCAAGGCCGCCGAGGGGCGCTCGTGGGACATCCGCCGGTGCGTGGCGGCCAACCACTGCTGGCGGAGCGTCAGCCTGGGGGGCCGGGTCCAGTGCGTCTACAACCCGACCGTCGGCCGGGAGCGCAACTGGGGACACGGCACCCTCACCCCGGTCGCGGACCCCAAGCGGGCCCTGGTGATCGGGGCGGGGCCGGCGGGACTGGAGTACGCCCGGGTGGCAGCGGCCCGGGGACACGACGTGGTGGTGCTCGAGGCCGAGGCCGACCCAGGGGGCCACGTGCGCCTCGAGTCCCTGCTCCCCAGCCGGGCCGAGTACGGCCGGATCGCCACCTGGCTGGCCGACCAGGCCATGGGCAACGGGGCGGACCTCCACACCGCCACCCGGGTGGAGGAGGCCTCCCTCGACGACGTCCTGGCCACCCACCGCCCCGACCACGTGGTGCTCGCCACCGGGGCGGCCATCCGGGCCGACGGGTTCCAGGGCTGGACCGGGGAGCCCCTGCCCGGGTGGGAGACCGCCCGGTGCGTGGGCTGGGACCAGGTGGCCACCGGGGCGGTGGCCCCCACCGGCGACGTGGTGGTGGTCGACGACCTGTGCAACGCCATCGCCCCCCTGGTGGCCGTGGCCCTGGCCCAGGGCGGGGCGGCCTCCACCCGGATCGTCACCCGGTGGCCCATGGTGGCCATGGACACGATCCTGGACGTCTACCTGGAGTGGCTGATGCCCAAGCTGTACGGGGCGGGGGTGGGCCTGGTCCCCGACCACTTCGTCCGGGGCATGGACGGCGAGGACCTCCACCTGTTCAACGTGCACGCCCCCGAGCGGGAACAGACCCTCCACGCCGACTGGGTGGTGATGGCAACGGCCCGCACCTCCCGCACCGAGCTCCTCGCCCCACTCCAGGACCGGGGGGTGAGCGTGGAGACCATCGGGTCGGCGACGGCCCCCCGGGGGACCTACGAGGCGGTCTACGAGGGCCACCGCCAGGCCCGCCTGCTCTGATGCGGGCGGTCAGCGTGCTCGTCGAGGGGCGGCGCCGGGCCGGGGTGCTCGACGGCGAGGAGGTCCTGGTGGGCGAGGAGCGGGGCCTGGACGAGGCCATCGCCGCCGGGGTGGACCTCACCAG
>DASQQH010000587.1:0-2016 GCA_035643555.1 Acidimicrobiales bacterium
GGACGTCACGGGGGACGCGTACCAGGGGCGCCTCGGCACGGCGGGCCATCTCCTCCAGCCGGCCCCCGCCGGTCACCACGACCAGGCGCCCCTGCTGGGCCAGGGCCTCCTCGGCGGCCTCCACGGTCTCCTCGGTGTCGCCGGAGAACGACACGGCGAACACCAGGCTCGCCGGGCCGACGAAGGCGGGGGGGAGGTAGGACTTGACCACGGTGACCGGCACCGGCAGGTAGGGGCCGGCCACCCCGACCAGGACGTCGCCGGCCACCCCGCTGCCGCCCATCCCCAGGACCACCACATTCTCGATCTGCTCCCGGACCGGCAGGCCGGTGACCCCCGCCCCCGCCGCCGCCGCCGTGGCCACCTGGTCGGCGAGGCCGGCCGTGGCCTCCAGCATGCCCAGGCTGTCGAGGGCGGGCAGGCCGAGGTCGCTCCCCGGAGTCCGGCTCACGGCGCCGTCCCCGGGGCGGGCGGACCGTCGGGCCCGGGGTCCTCGGTGGCCTCCCGGCCCTCGACCGGCGGGAACGCGCCCGGGTCGAAGGTGGGCTCGATGCCCTCGGCGGCCGCCCTGGCCACCAGACGGTCGTGCTCGCCCTCGTCCACCGTCTCCGCCTCCTCCACGAGCATGATCGGGATGTCGTCCCGCACCGCGTAGCGCCGATGCAGGCGGGGGTTGTAGAGGGCGTCCTCGTCGGGGAAGTAGAACAGCGGCCCCTTGTCCTCGGGGCACGCCAGGATCTCCAGCAACAGGGGGTCCAGGGCCACGGCTCAGCGCCCCTCCCCCGCTCCCGGACCGCCCGCCGCTCCGACCACCTCCAGCACCTCCGCCACGTGGGCGTCGCAGGAGCTGCGGTCGGTCGCCTCCAGGTTGAGCCGGAGCAGGGGCTCGGTGTTCGAGGGGCGCAGGTTGAACCACCAGTCGCCCAGGTCGATCGTGAGCCCGTCCAGGCGATCGAGCGCCCCCTGGCCGGCGTAGGCCCGGGCCACCGCCCCGACCGTGGCCTCCTGGTCGGCGACCTCGATGTTGATCTCACCCGAGGCGGCGTAGCGCTCCACCGAGCGGCGTACCTCGGACAACGGCGCGCCGGCCCGGGACAGCACCTCGAGGATCATGACCGCCGCGATCACCCCCGAGTCGGCCCGGTAGTTGTCCCGGAAGTAGTAGTGGCCGGAGTGCTCCCCGCCGAAGACCGCCCCGGTCTCGGCCATGACCGCCTTGATGAAGGAGTGGCCCACCCGGGTCCGCACCGCCTTCCCCCCGGCCTCGGTGATGACCTCGGGGACCGCCTTGGAGCAGATCAGGTTGTGGAGGACGGTGCCCCCCGGCTCCTTGGCCAGCACCGCCCGGGCCACCAGGGCCGTGGTGGTCGAGCCCGACACCGGCTCACCCCGGTCGTCGACCAGGAACACCCGGTCGGCGTCGCCGTCGAAGGCCAGGCCCAGGTCCGCCCCGGTCTGGCGGACACGGGCCTGGAGGTCCACCAGGTTCTCGGGCTGGATGGGGTCCGCCGGATGGTTGGGGAAGGTCCCGTCGAGGTCCCCGTAGAGCACCTCCAGGTGGCAGGCCAGACCCTCGAACACCCGGGGCACCACGAGGCCCCCCATCCCGTTGGCGGTGTCGGCAACCACCCGCAGAGGGGCCAGGGACCCCGTGTCCACGAAGGACCGGACGTGGGCGGCGTAGGCGCCCAGCAGGTCCACCTGCTCGACCCGGCCGGGGCTCGCCCCCGCCGCCCCCGACCCCTCCAGGGCCGACCGGCGGATCTCCTCCAGGCCGCTGTCCCGACCCACGGGGCGGGCCCCGGCCAGGCACAGCTTGATGCCGTTGTAGCGAGGGGGGTTGTGGGAGGCGGTGAACATGGCCCCCGGGGCGTCCAGGTGGCCGGAGGCGAAGTAGAGCAGGTCGGTCGAGCACAGTCCCAGGTCCGCCACCTGGGCGCCTGCGGCGGTGGCGCCCTCGATGAAGGCCGCCGACAGCTCCTCCCCGGAGGGCCGCATGTCCCGGCCGACCACCAC
>DASQQH010000588.1:0-2130 GCA_035643555.1 Acidimicrobiales bacterium
AAGGAGGTCGTCCACGCCATGCGCTTCGACGAGGCGTCGGCCCGCTACGCGGAGTTCGGGCCCTTCTTCACCGGCATGGTGGGGGAGGTGGAGGAGGTCCTGGCCGGCTCAGCGGCCACCTGATCCGCCAGGACCCCCGAGCAGGGCCCCCTACCCGCCGGGGTGGAGCTGCCTGGACAGGGCGCCGAGGTTGGCCACGTTGACCGGCACGGCGCCGGCAGGTGCGGAGATGGCCGGGTGGCTGGCGTGGGACACGTCGAGCACCAGGGGCAGGTGCTGGCCGGCCAGGGGGCTCCCGGAGCGGGCCAGCTGGGCCAGGTCGAACGAGACCTGGTTGAGCGTGGTGCCCGTGACCTGGGCCTGTGCGCTCACCGTCTTCTGTGGGAGGCGGCTGCCGACCTGGGCGAGCGGCGCCTGGAGGCGCTGCGGGGCCGCCGTGGCCAGGGTGGACAGCAGGTCGTGGCCCAACGTGGCCACGTTCGCCGAGACGGTGAGGGTGTCGGTCCCCGAGTTGCTCGACGTGCGGGTGACCGACGTGTCCCTGCTCACGACCCCCTCGAGCTGGCTCACAACAGCGGCCCGGTTGGGGTTCGCGGTGGTGCTGGGCGCTGCGCCGCCCTGGTACAGCTGGTTCAGGTCCACCGAGACCCAGTGGCCGGTGAGCACGGCCAGGGCGGCCTGGCGGTTGGGCCCGGGGGGGATCTGGGTCGCCAGCGCCGAGAGCGGCGCGCCGGTGAGGCCCTGGAAGGCCCCGATGTCGACGTGGGCGTAGGCCACGCCCTTGACGGTCCGCAGCTCCAGATAGCGGGTCCCATTGGCCTCGAGGGAGAGGTCCGAGTTGACCAGGCCCGCTGCCGCGGGCGTCCGCCGCTGGCCGGTGGCATCCACGACGGTGTTCAGCGGCTTGCCGTTGACCGTCTGGACCTCCCGGGTGAGGGTGGCATCGCTGAGGAGCGCGGCGACGGGGCCAGGGATGGAGTGGTCGAGCTGGGTGAGCTGGGAGGGCGTGGTGGACAGGTGGAGGGTGAGGGTCAGATCGCTGGTGGACCCGAGTGACCGCACCGCCGCGGACAGCTGGCTCTTGGGGCTCTGGGTGGTCGAGGAGCCGCAGGCGGCCAACCCCGCAGCGGTGGCGAGCGCGGCACCTGCGGTGATGAACGCCCTGCCCCCCCGGAGACGCCGCCTGCCCCTCCCCAGGGGCGGCGTGTTGTGCATCTTCGAAGCATACTCTTGGCCCGGTGAGCGCGCTCTTGTACCTGGACGACGCCTACCTGCGGTCGTTCTCGGCCCGGGTGACCGCGCTCGACGAGCACGGGGCGGTGGCCCTCGACCGCACCGCCTTCTATCCCACCGGTGGCGGCCAGCCTCACGACACCGGCCTGCTGGGGGGCGAGCGGGTGACCGACGTACGCCACGGCCAGCTCCCCGATGGGGGCGAGGTCGCGTGGCACGTCCTGGCGGGGACCGCCCCGCCGGTGGGTACCGAGGTCGAGGGTGACCTGGACTGGGATCGCCGCCACGCCCTGATGCGGGTCCACACCGCGCTCCACGTCCTCTGCGGGGTCATCTGGCACCGGTGGGCAACGCCGGTGACCGGGGGGGCCATGGCTCCGGCCGAGGGGGACCGGCCACCCTCGGCCCGCATGGACTTCGAGTTCGACCCGCTGCCCCAGGGCTTCGGCGCCACCGTCGAGGACCTGGTCAACGCGGAGCTGGTTGCGGACAGGCCGGTCGAGGTGTCGTACCTGGCCCGGCGGGAGGCGCTGGCCGACGCCGACCTGGTCCGCACCAAGGTCGCCCTCATCCCCGAGTCCGTCGAGCGGATCCGGGTGGTGGACATCGTGGGCCTGGACCGACAGGCCGATGGGGGTACCCACGTCGCCAGCACCGGCGAGGTGGGCCGGGTGCGGGTGGCCAAGACCGAGTCCAAGGGCCGGGCCAACAAGCGCATCCGGATCGAGGTGCTCGATGGATAACACCACCACGCCCCACCGCGGCACCGGCCGCTCGGGCCCCCCCCCGGCGGAGGCGCGCCACGCCCACGGCGAGGACCGTGGCCGCCTGGCGCTCCTCGAGGAGCGCCTCGGTGCCGAGCTCACCCGGCTGGGCCGGGTGGTCGTGGCCTTCAGC
>DASQQH010000589.1:0-7762 GCA_035643555.1 Acidimicrobiales bacterium
CCCCACCCCCCACCATCAGTGGGTCCCTACACATCGGAAGCGTGTTCTCCTACACCCACGCCGACACGGTGGCCCGCTACCGGCGGATGCGAGGGGCGGCGGTGTTCTATCCGATGGGCTGGGATGACAATGGACTGCCCACCGAGCGCCGGGTGCAGAACTACTTCGGGGTCCGCTGCGACCCCTCCCTCCCCTACGATCCCCAGTTTCGCCCGCCGGAGCGGCCCGGGAAGGAGCCGCTCGCCGTCTCCCGGCCCAGCTTCATCGACCTGTGCCTCCAGCTCGCCGCCAGCGACGAGAAGGTGTTCGAGGGCGTGTGGCGGCGCCTGGGACTCTCGGTTGACTGGGACCTCACCTACACCACCATCGGCGAACGGGCTCGCCGTGTCGCCCAGCGGAGCTTTCTCCGCCTGCTGGCCAGGGGCGAGGCCTACCAGGCCGAGGCCCCCACGCTGTGGGACGTGGACCTCCAGACCGCGGTCGCCCAGGCCGAGCTCGAGGAACGGGAGGTGGTCGGGGCCTACCACCGCCTCCGGTTCGCCCCTGGTGGCGAGGGCGCTGGCGAGGGGGTTGAGATCGAGACCACCCGCCCCGAACTCCTGCCGGCCTGCGTCGCCGTCGTCGTCCACCCTGACGACGGCCGCTACCACCACCTGGTGGGGGCCCAGGTGCTCACCCCCCTGTTCCGGGCCCGGGTCCCGGTGCGGTCCCATCCCCTCGCCGACCCCGAGAAGGGCACCGGAGCCGCCATGGTCTGTACGTTCGGCGACAGCACCGACGTGTCGTGGTGGCGGGAGCTGGGCCTGCCCTCCCGGGTGGTGGTGGGCCGGGACGGTCGCCTGGTGCCGGTGCAGTGGGGCGCCCCGGGCTGGGAGACCTCGGACGCCGCGGCGGCCCAGGCCGCCTACGACCAGCTCAGTGGCCTCCCCACCCACCGGGCCCGGGAACGCGTCGTCGAGCTGGCCGGCGCAAGTGGCGACCTGCTGGGGGAGCCCCGGGCCATCACCCACCCGGTCAAGTACTACGAGAAGGGTGAGCGACCACTCGAGTTCGTGACCAGCCGCCAGTGGTTCGTCCCCACCCTGGCCCACCGGGAGGCGCTCCTGGCTCGGGGCAAGGAGCTCCACTGGCACCCCGGGTTCATGGAGGAGCGCTACAGCACCTGGGTGGAGGCCCTCACCGGTGACTGGAACATCAGTCGCCAGCGCTACTTCGGCGTGCCCTTCCCGGTGTGGTATCCGATCGACCCGCAGGGACAGGTCGACCACGACCACCCGCTGATGCCCGCCGAGGCGCGTCTCCCCGTGGACCCCTCAACCGACGCCCCCGAGGGCTACGAGGAGGCCCAACGGGGCAAGCCCGAGGGGTTCGTCGGCGACCAGGACGTCATGGACACCTGGGCCACGTCCTCGTTGACCCCCCAGATCGCCGGAGGGTGGGAGGACGACCCCGACCTGTTCGGGCGGGTGTTCCCCATGGACCTGCGCCCCCAGGGCCACGACATCATCAGGACCTGGCTGTTCTCGACGGTGGTCCGCTCACAGCTGGAGCATGGGTCCCTCCCCTGGTCGGATGCGCTCATCTCCGGGTTCATCGTCGACCCGGAGCGCAAGAAGATGTCCAAGTCCCGGGGCAACGTCGTTACCCCCATGGAGCTGCTCGAGCGGTATGGGTCCGATGCGGTGCGCTACTGGGCGGCCAGCGGGCGACCGGGCATGGATGCCACCTTCGACCCGGCCCGGCCCGAGCAGATCAAGGTGGGTCGGCGGCTCGCCATCAAGATCCTCAACGCCTCCCGGTTCGTGCTGTCCCTGGCCGCTCGGGAACCGCTCGAGGAGGACGACGCCGGGCAGGCGGCGCTCCCGCCGCCGGACGCTGTCGACCGCCTCGACCGGGACCTCCTGGCCCGCCTCTCGGCGGTGGTGGCCGAGGCGACGGCCGCCTTCGATGGCTACGACTACGCCAGGGCCCTCGAGCGGGTGGAGAGCTTCTTCTGGTTCTTCTGCGACGACTACCTGGAGCTGGTCAAGACCCGCGCCTACGGGGAGGAACCGACCCCGGACGGCGGCGGTGGCCGTCCGCCTGACCCGGCCCCGGGCACCACCTCGGCCCGGGCCTGCCTGGCTCGGGCCCTGTCGGTCCTGCTCCGGTTGTTCGCCCCGATCCTGCCCTTTGTCACCGAGGAGGTGTGGTCCTGGTGGCAGGAGGGCTCCATCCACCGGGCGCCCTGGCCCCGGGCCGCCGACCTCGACGTCGGCGACGTCGGCGGTGACCGCCATGGTGGCACCCTCGACCTCGCCAGCGAGGTGCTCGGGGCGATCCGGCGGACCAAGTCGGAAGCCCACCGGTCCATGCGTGCGCCGGTCGCACGCCTCGTGGTGGTGGGCGGCGCCGACGCCCTGGGTGGGCTGCGCCCTGCCCACGGCGACCTGCGGGCGGCCGGCACGGTGACCGGGTCGATCGACGAGGCCCCGGTGGCCACCGAGGGTATCGCCGAGGTGCGCGTGGACCTCGCCGAGTCCCAGCGGGGCTGAGCGGCCGTCGGCCTGGTGCCCACACCGCCGCCCCACGGCGACGAGGAGGTCGCCGGCTACATCGCTCGGCTGGGCCTACCGGGCATCGTCGACGTCCATGTGCACTTCATGCCCGACGCCATCCAGCAGGCCGTCTGGCGGCACTTCGACAACCTGGAACCCTCCTGGCCGGTGCACTACCGCCAGCCACAGGGTGACAGGCTGGCCACCCTGGCGGACCTCGGTGTCCGCCACTGCACCGCTCTCGCCTACGCCCACCGGCCGGGTGTGGCCGGCTGGCTCAACCGCCACACGCTGGCCCTGGCCGCAGACCATCCCCTGATCGTCCCCACCTTCACCTTCTATCCGGAGCCCGGGGTCCTCGGGGAGGTGGACCGCGCGCTGGCCGCGGGTGCCGCCTGCGCCAAGGTGCACCTCCAGGTGGGGCGCTTCGACGCCAACGACCAGCGCCTCGATGGCGTGTGGTCACGCCTGGAGGCCGCCGGAACGCCGATCGTCATGCACGCCGGGGCGGTGGCCGACGGCTCCGGCGGGGACCAGTGGTGCGGCCCCGAACCCGTGGCGCGCCTGCTCCACCGGTTCCCCGATCTCCGCCTCGTGGTGGCCCACCTCGGCGCTCCCCGCTACGACGACTTCCTCGACCTGGCCGAGCGCCATCCCGGGGTGCACCTCGACACGGCGATGGCCCTGGCCCGGTGGCCACGCCTGGGGGAGCCCCCCGCTGACCTCCGCGACCGACTGGGTCGGCTCCAGGGTCGAGTGGTGTGGGGTTCGGACTTCCCCACCGTCCCCTTCCCCTATGCGGTCCAGGTCGAGGCGCTGGCGACCCTGGGGCTCGGGGACGACTGGCTGCGGTCGGTCCTGTGGGAGGCGCCTGCTCGGCTGCTGGGCGTCGCCTGAAGGGTGTTCGCTGGCGGGGGACTGGTCGGGGGGGAGAACCAGTCCCCCGCCTTCGCGAACGCCGGGAGCACCGGGACGGGGGGGAATCCCGTGCTTCCCGCACTGTCCATAGTGACGGACCTGCATCTATCTGTCAACAAGGTGTTAACGATAGTAGTTATCTCTATTCGTGATGGGGCGCCGACGAGGCCCCTCGAGCCAGGCGCAGGGTGAGGATCCGGAACGGCCGAAGGTCGATCCGGATCTGGTCCTGGTCGACCTCGGCCGCCTCCAGGGGGCGCTCCAGGAGGTCGGTCACCTCCGCCCGGGCGACGGGGAACCCCGCCCGGAGCACGGTCCGCACCCGGCCACCGCGGGCCTCGTAGAGGCGGACGATCACGTCCCCGCTGCGGTCGTCGGCCAGCTTGACCGCCTCCACCACCGCCGCGGGGTCCTCGACATCCACCAGGGGAGGTCGGTCGACCAGGGCCGGCACCACGCGCAAGGGCAGGTTGAGGGCGTAGCCCTCCGCCACCGTCGCACCGAGGTCGGCGCCGGGCAGGAGGGCGTGGACGAACCGGTGGGCGCCCTGCTCGGCGCGGGGATCCGGATAGCGGGCGGCACGCAGGAGGGACGCCCGGACGGTGGTGGTCGTCCCCCCGTCGGGCCGGGTGGCCCGACGCACGTCGTGGCCATGGGTGGCGTCGTTCGCCAGGCCGACCCCGTAACCGGCCTCACCCACGTGCACCCAGCGATGGGCGCAGGCCTCGAACTGGGCCGCGTCCCAGCTCGTGTTGGCGTGGGTGGCCCGGGTGACGTGGCCGAACTGGGTCTCGGCACGGTAGGACCCGGCGTGGACATCCAGGGGGAAGGCCAGCTTGAGGATCTTCTCCTGCTCGTGCCACTCGACATGGGTCTCGAGCTCCACCCGGCGGGCACCGGCCCGCAGCCGTACGTGCTGGACGACCCGGGACGCGGAGAACGAACGCTCCACCCGCACCGTCCCCACCAGCGGCCCGTGGTCGACCACCGCCACGCCATCGGTGGCCACCAGGTCCGTGACCCGGTGGCGGTAGGCGTCGTCCAGGTCCCAGGCGTCCCAGGCCGCGGGGTGATCCGGGTGGAGCTGGAGCAGACCGGCCGGCCCGCCGAGCACCTCCCGGTCGACCGCCAGGTCGACCACCGACGCCAGCAGGCCGTCGGCATCCACCCTGACCCGGAGCTGTCCGTTGTCCAGCACCCCGTCGTCGCCCACCCGTACCGGCCAGTCCTCCCCGCCCCCGCTCCCCGCGGCCCACCCCAGGGCCGGGGCCGCCACCCGGCAGGCCAGGCGACCATCGGCCAGGTGCTGGCCCGGTCGCCCCCCGGGCTCCTCGCCCGGGCGGGGATCGAGGATCACCACCTCGGCACGGGAGGTGGGCGAGGCGTTGGCCACGGACCACCCCTCGCCCTCCCCCAGGGCCGCCATCGCGGCCGTCACGAGCCGCTCCAGGTCCTCGGCCACCCGGGCGTGGGCGGCCTCGGCTTCCTGGTGGACCCAGGCGATCGAGCTCCCCGGCAGGATGTCGTGGAACTGATGGAGGAGCACGGTGGTCCACGCATCGGCCAGGGGCCCGTGGGGATACTCGGCGCCCGCGTAGACCGCGGCGGTGGCTGCCCACAGCTCGGCCTCGCGCAACAGGTGCTCGCAGCGCCGGTTACCGGCCTTGGTGCGGGCCTGGCTCGTGTAGGTGCCCCGATGCTTCTCGAGGTAGAGCTCCCCCGACCACACCGGCGCATCGGGGTACTCGGCCTGGGCCGCCCGGAAGAACGACGAGGGGGCCTCGATCGCCACCCGGGGCGCGCCCTCGAGGTCCCGCAGGCGACGGGCCCGCTCGACCATGTCGGCCGGCGGGCCGCCCCCGCCGTCGCCGTGGCCGAAGGGGACCAGGGACCTGGTCGCCCGCCCCTTGTCGGCGAAGTTCGCGACGGCGTGGCTCAGCTCCGAGGGCACCAGGGTGGCCCCGTAGGTGTCCACCGGGGGGAAATGGGTGAACACCCGGGATCCGTCGATGCCCTCCCACCAGAACGTGTGGTGGGGCATGCGGTCCACCTCGTTCCACGACAGCTTCTGGGTGAGGAACCAGCGGCACCCCGCCAGCACCGCCAGCTGGGGAAACGCCCCGCTGTAGCCGAAGGAGTCCGGCAGCCACACCTCCTCGCACTCCAGGTCGAACTCCTCGAGGAAGAACCGCTTGCCCTGCACCAACTGTCGGGCGAGGGCCTCCCCGCCGGGGAGGTTGCCGTCAGGCTCGACCCACAGGCTCCCCACGGGGACCCACCTGCCCTGGTGGACCTGGCGGCGGATCCGCTCGTAGAGCTCGGGCTGGGCCTCCTTCACCCAGGCGTACTGCTGGGCCTGCGAGCAGGCGAACACCAGGTCCGGGTACTCCTCCATGAGGCGGAGCACCGTGGCGAAGGTGCGCACACACTTGCGCACCGTCTCCCCGAGCGGCCACAGCCAGGCCGAGTCGATATGGGCGTGGCCAACCGCCGAGACCCGATGCGCGCTGGCGGTGGCGGGACGGGACAGCACCCCGGCCAGGGCATCCCTCGCCCCGGCCGCGGTCGCCGGGACCGCCAGGGGATCCAGGTCGTCGAGCATGTCCTCGAGGGCACGGAGGATCTCGTGGCGTCGGGGATCGTGCTCGGGAAGCTCGCGCATGACCCCGGCCAGCACCTCGGCGTCGCAGAGCAGGCTGGCCACCTCCTCGTTGACCACGACCAGGTCGGCCCGCGCGAGCCGGTAGAGGGGGGTGGCGCCGGCGGTCGCCGGATCCCCGAGCGGCGTGGGTTCGTAGCCGGGGCCGATCGTGGGGTTGGCCGCCGCCTCCACCAAGAAGCCCACCTGCTCCTCGCCTGCGGCCGACGGCGTGACGTCCAGGTGCGCGTGGCAGGGCGCCACCCCCGTGATCGGGTTGCCCGCCAGATCGTGGACCAGGCCCTCGGCCTGGAACCCCGGCTTCTGCCCGTCGAAGCCCAGGTCCACCACGGCCTGGACCCGGCGTCCGGCCCAGGTGGCGGGCACGGTCCCGGTGAACCGGAACCAGGAGGTGTGCCAGGGCCGCCCCCAGCGCCCCCCCACCTCGAAGGCCTCGTAGGGGGCGACCAGGGCCTCGGCGGCCGGTGGGGCGCCATCTGGCACGTGCCAGGCCTCCGGGACCAGGGGCGCCGAGGGACCCTCCACGGCGGCCCGGATACGGGCCAGGGCGCGGTCCAGGCGCTGCTCGACAAGCTGGCGGTCGTCGTGCACGGTCCTCCCTCTACCCTGCGCGGGCCGCCATTACAGCAGGCCGGGCCGGTCGCCTACGCTGGCTGACCGTGCCAGGCGGCGGACACGGAGGTGGACGGTGGGCGACATCAGGGTCGAGCGCCAGCAGGGGAACGTGGCGGTGGTCACGGTCTCGGCACCCGAGACCCGCAACGCCCTCACACCGGAGATGGGGCGCCAGCTCGACGACGTCTGCGACGACCTGGACCGGGACCAGCACCTGGGGGCGGTAGTGGTCCGGGGGGAGGGGGGAACGTTCTGCTCCGGCGCCGACACCCGCACCTGGGACGTCAACGCCGACCCGGCGAGCGACGAGGCCTTCGTCCGCACCAGCGCCACCTATGGGGCCTTCGCCCGCGTCGGTACCCTCAGGGTGCCCACGATCGCCGCCGTCCGGGGGGCCGCCGTCGGAGCGGGGATCAACCTGGCGCTGGCGACCGACCTGCGGATCGTGGCGACCGACGTCAGGCTCCTGGCCGGCTTCCTGCGGATCGGCATCCACCCCGGCGGGGGGTTCTTCACCCTGGCCGGGCGCCTCGGCGGCCGGGAGACCGCCGCCGCCCTGGGGTTGTTCAGCCAGGAGATCTCCGGGGAGCGGGCGGTGGCCCTGGGGCTTGCCTGGGAGGCCCACCCCGACGCCGAGGTCGAGCCACGGGCGCTCGAGCTGGCCAGGGCCGCCGGTTCCGATCCCGAGCTCGCTCGACGGGCGGTCTCCTCCTTCCGGACCGAGCTCGGGCCACCGGGGACCTCCTGGCCGGCCGCCCTGGAGCTCGAGCGGGGGGTCCAGATGTGGTCCCAGCGGCGGCGAGCCACCGACGCCGGCCAGGCCGGGACGTGATGCGGGCCGGGGCGGTGGGCTTCGAGGCGGCGACACTGGGCCGCGACGAGGAGGGGCTCCGGGCGGCGGTCCGGTCCTTCCTGGCCGAGGAGCTCCCCCCCGGCAGCCACCTGCCGGGCCTCGGCATGGACGCGGAGTGGTCACCCGCGTTCAGCGAGAAGCTGGCCGAGCGGGGCTGGCTGGGCATGGCGATCCCCCGCC
>DASQQH010000590.1:0-2899 GCA_035643555.1 Acidimicrobiales bacterium
GCTCGTGCCCCCCCAGGATGTCACGGGTGGGAGCGGCCACGACCATCAAGGATGCCCACTACCGGCTGGCGGCGACTCCCGGACCCGGCCCTGTGGTCCGGGAGAGCCCCGTGTCGTCCGCCACGCAGATGGGACCACCTCTCCGCCAACGGCATGGGACCGGGTCCGGGGGCGCCGCCAGCGTCGACCCCGTGATGATGAACTGCCGAGGGGGAGCGGTCAAGACCGCCGGCGCCGGCGGGCCGGGGGTGGCTCACTGGGCCCCCCGGGGGTGGGCTTCTGCCGGCGCCGGTAGCTCTCCCCCTCAAGCACGAGCTCGTAGGCTGAGGACTGGAGCCGGTCGATGGCCGACTGGGCGAGGAGGGTGTCGGCCATGAGACCAAGCCACTCGAGGGGCTCCCGGTTCGAGGTGGCCACCGTCGCCCCCCGGCGGTGGCGCTCCACGATCAACTCGTAGACATCGGCGGTGTCAGCTGCATCGAGGGCGTGCAGGCAGAAGTCGTCGAGGATCAACAGGTCGACCCTGATGAGCTTGGCCAGGGCGGCGTCGTGGCTGTTGTCCAGGCGCGACGCCCTGAGGCGCTTCAAGAGGCGGTCGGTCCGCTCAAAGTGCACGCTCAACCGGCGGCGGACGGCGACGTGGCCGAGGGCAGTGGCAAGGAAGGTCTTCCCCACCCCGACCGGCCCGAGGATCAGCCCGTTGTGCCCGGCGTCGACGAAGCGCAGGGAGAACAGCTCCTCCAGTGTGGCGCGGTCGTAGCTGACCTCGGCGGTGTCGTCCCAGCACTCCAGGTGCATGGCCGGATCCAGGCCGGCGGCCCGGGCGCGCACGTCAGCCGAGTGGGTGTCGCGCCTTGTGACCTCGTCGGAGAGCACCAGCTCCAAGAACTCGGCATGGCCGAGTTGGTGAGAGCGGGCCAGGGCCAGGCGCTCGGGAAGGGTGTCGAGGGACCGACCGAGCTTGACCCGGCGCAGCAGGGCCCGCAGCTCGGGACTCACGGTGGGGGCGGGGGCCGGGACGCTCACGCCACACCTCCCGCAGCGCTGTCGGAGGGGGAAGAACCCTTGTGCCCCTTGGGTCTTGTGGTGGTGAAGTGGTCAGGATCGCGGGCGAAGCGAGCGGGGGCGGCCGCCCGGTATGGCGCCGGCGCAGACTCGGAGGGGCTTCCCCGCTCGATCATCCGCCCGATCAGGGGCACGCTCACCGCTTCGGCCTCGAGTGCCCGGGCACAGGCGTCTTCCACCGCCTCGGGCCCGAAGCGGCGCACCAGGCCCAAGAGGGCATAGACCTGGCGCATCTTGGTCCAGGGGAGGGGGTGGTCCAACACCGCGCTGGCGTAGGCGCCGATAGCGGGCCCTTCGGCGGCTGCCAACCGGGCGAGGTGGTCCAGGTCCCGCAAGGCATAGGCGGTCTTCTCGCCCGGCAGGTCGGAGGCGTCGGTGACCCGGCCACCGGGGCGGGAGCGGGGATGGACCTTCACCACCTGGCCCCGATGGGAGATGCGCACCAGCTCCGAATCCGCCCGCACTTCCACCCGGGTGCCGATCAGGTTCCCCGGTACCGAATAAAGCGATCTCCCCACCTCGATGTGGTGGTCCCGGTGGACCTTGGCTGTGACGTAAATCGGCAGATCATAGGGAGATATCGGTGCCGGGGAGAGCCGTGGCGCCTCCTCCATTGCAAAGGCCTCTATCGGCCGACAAAAGGTGGTGCGATGGATGCGCTGCCCGGCCCGGCCCTGGCACCACCCCTCTGCCCGGCGCTGGGCATCGGGGAGGTCCACGAACACCTCGCCCTTGAAGAAGCTGTTGCGCACAAAGGGAACCATCCTCTCTACCCGGGGCTTGTCGGTCGGTTTCCTCACCCGGGCCGGGTCGATCAAGAAACCTCTGGCCTGGGCGTACTCCATGAAGGCCTGGTTGAACCGGGGCGCCAGGGCATCTGGGTTATCCACGATCGCTGCCATGTTGTCCGGGATCACCACGGAAAAGATCCCCCCGAAGAAGGCCCAGGCCGCCTCGCATCCGGCGATCACGTCCTTGGTGGTCTGGGTGAACGTGAGCCACACGAAGCAGTGGCGGGAGTAGCAGGCGGTGAAGATAAGCGCCCAGCACACCCGCCGCCGCCCGGCCTCGGGGTCGGGGATGAGGCCCATCTTCCCGAAGTCGACCTGGAGCTCCTGGCCGGGCTCGCCGTCGGCGACGGGCACCGTGGTGGTCCTGGAGGAGCGTCCGACGCCCAGGACCTCGAGGGCGTAGCGGTGAAGGGTGCGCTCGGGAACCACCACGCCCCGGCGAACCAGCAGGTCATGGGCCTTCACCACCGTCAGGCCCTCATCTTTCAGCCAGGCCCGAAGCTGGTCGTGGTTGGCCACCAGGGTCGCCCACGCCCCTCCGTGGCCGCCGGGCCGGTGGGGGCGCACCTGCTCGCACACCGCACCGATCAACTCGTCACTGACTTGTTCCTCGCCGCCGGAGCGGACCAGGCCGCCCGCCGTGGCTGCCTCGATGTAGCGGCGGACGGTCTTGCGGTCCACCTGGGCCAGCCGGGCGATCGAGCGGTAGCTCTCCTCCCGCAACCACAGTCGCAGCACCTCTCGGATCTCGTACACAGGAACCTCCCGGAAGCTCAACTCGCCACCTCTGCCTCGGACCGCTGAACGGATCGGTGGCAAGTCCAACCTCAGCGGCACCGTCGCTGGTGGATGCTCCCGGGGGTGGTCCCCTCACTGGCGGAGGGGTGGTCCCATGCTGCTGGCGGAACTCACCTCAAGGTGGTCCCATGCTGGTGGCGGACGACACCGCATCCCAGAGAGGAAGGAGCTTCAGTCCTCGCCGTTGTTGGCGCAGGGGCGCATCCGGAAGACCAGGTGGGCGTCGCTGTCCTCGGGCCCGTAGG
>DASQQH010000591.1:0-15367 GCA_035643555.1 Acidimicrobiales bacterium
CCCGGCGAGGGACGGTCGCTCCGCCCGGCCTGGACCGCGCTCGTCTCGGCGCTGCGCCAGCTACCGGCGACCGTCCTGGTGGACCTGGGCCGGTGCAGCCCCGGGGAACCCCTCTTCCAGGCCGTCGCCCCCTGTGCCGACACGGCCGTGGTGGTGGTCAGGGCCGACCTTGCCGCGGTCAGCCACGCCCGGGCGCTGGCCGCGTCCTGGCCGCCAGAGGTGCCCCCGGGGGTCGTCGTGGTGGGTGACACGCCGTACCGTCCCCACGACGTGGCCCGGGTCACGGGTCTGGATCTGCTCGGTGCCGTCCCCCACAACCGCAACGCCGCCGAGGCCGAGCTGCTCGGGCAGTGGGGGCCGGGGGGACGCTCCCTGCGACGGTCGGTCGCCCGTCTGGCCGACACCCTGGCCGCCCGGTGCGACACGGCCGGGGCGGCCCCGGTGCCGGACGCATCGGCGCCGGCGAGGTTGCCGGTGGGCGCCGAGCCGCCGACGACCGAGGAGGCCGGGGGATGACCGACCACCCACGCCCCCACCCCGGGCTGGTCCGGCGGGTCCAGGAGAAGGTGGCCGAGGGCCTGGGACGGGCGGCGGCGGAGGGCCTGGATGAGGAGGGCCGCCGCGCCTACGGGACCTCCCTGATCCGTCACGCCCTCGCCGGGGAGGCCCGGCGCACCACCCGGACCGGCCTCCCGCTCCTGTCGGCCGAGGAGGAGGACCAGGTGGCCGCCGAGGTGGCGGCGCACCTGTGGGGGCTGGGCCGGCTCCAGCGGCTGATCGACGATCCCCCCATCGAGAACATCAACGTCAACGGGGCAGACGTGGTCTGGGTCAGCCACGCAAACGGCACCAAGGACCGGGCCCTGCCCGTCGCCGACTCCGACGAGGAGCTGGTCGAGCTCATCCGCCGGGCGGCCGCCCACCTTGGCCAGCACGAGCGCCGGTTCGACCTGGGCTCCCCCCAGCTCGATCTCCGCCTGCCCGACGGCAGCCGCCTCTCGGCGGTCATGGCGGTGTGCGAGCGCCCCAGCGTCTCGGTCCGGCGGCACCGGCACCCGGACCGCAGCCTGGAGGACCTGGTGGCGATGGCGATGCTGAGCGACGAGCTGGCGGCCCTGCTCGCCGGCCTCGTCGCCGCCAGGCAAAACATCGCCATCAGCGGGGAGACCAATGCCGGCAAGACCACCCTGCTTCGCGCGCTGGCGGCCGAGATCCCCCCCGAGGAGCGGGTGATCACCATAGAGACCGCCTTTGAGCTGGGACTGGACAAGCAGGTGGACCGCCACCCCGACTGCGTGGCCCTGGAAGCCCGCCCTCCCAACCTCGAGGGAGCCGGCGAGGTCACCTTGGCCAGCCTGGTCAACCGGACCCGGCGGATGACCCCCGACCGGGTGATCCTTGGGGAGGTCCTGGGCGCCGAGGTGGTGACCATGCTGAACGTGATGTCCCAGGGGAACCGGGGCTCCTTCGTGACGGTCCACGCCGATTCCTCCGAGGCGGTGTTCGGCCGCCTGGCCACCTACGCCATCCAGGCGCCCGAGCACCTCGCTCCCGCCGCCACGGCGATGGCGGTGGCCCAGGCCCTGGACTTCATCATCCACATCGAGCTGGCGGCCACCAGGGCCCCGGGCGGCGGACGGCGCGTGGCACGCTACGTCTCGTCGGTCCGGGAAGTGGTGGGCGCCGACGGCGACCTGGTCCACTCCAACGAGGTGTGGCGCCCGGGCCCCGACGGCCGGGCTCGCCCAGGCGTCCCGTTGTCCACCCACCGGCTGAGGGTCCTCGACAGGATCGGCTACGAGCCGCCGATCGTGCCCGTCGGGGGAGCCCGATGGTCCTGACCGGCGCGGTGGTCGGGGCCGCCCTCGGGGCGGGCGTCGTCCTGCTGGCGCTGGCCCTGCTCCCCCCTGACCGCCCGGTTGTCGGGGTCACACGGCCGGCCTCTCTGGCCCGGACGGGCCTGGCCCTGGGGACCGGTGGGGCCTGCTGGGCTGGCACCGGCTGGCCGGTCGCCGGGGTGCTGGGCGCCGGTGCGGTCCTCGGCCTGCCGGTGCTGTTCAGGGGGGATCGGCCGGCGAAGGCCCTGATCGCCCGCCTGGAGGCCCTCGCCGCCTGGACCGAGATGCTCCGGGACACCATGGCAGGCGCGGCCGGGCTGACCCAGGCCATCCTGGCCAGCGGCGAGGTGGCACCGGCAGGCATCGCCCAGGAGGTCGAGCACCTGGTCGCCCGCCTCGTCGGTCGGTCCCCCCTGTCGACGGCCCTGCGCGCCTTCGCCGATGAGATGGACGACCCCGCCGCCGATGCGGTCGTCGCCGCGTTGTTGCTCTCGACCGAGGCTCGCGCCGGCCAGCTCGGGGACGTCCTGGTCGCCATCAGCCGGGCGACCCGGGAGGACGTGGCCATGCGTCGGCGCGTGGAGGCGAGCAGAGCCCGGGCCTGGGCCACGACCAGGATCGTCGCGGGGGTGTCGATCGGGTTCCTCGTCCTCGCCAGCCTCGGGGCGCGGAACTTCCTGGTCCCCTACCAGAGCGTGACCGGCCAGGCCGTGCTGTCGGTCGTCGGGCTGGTCTTCGCTGCCGGGCTGTGGCTGATGGCCTCCATGGTCCGGCCCCAGCGCCCCGAGCGGCTGTTGCACGGGGGCTCCCGGTGATCGCCCTCACGCTGTGCGGGGCGGTGGTGGGCGCCGGGCTGGCCCTGGTGCTGTCCTCCCTGCGGCCCGCCGCCCCACCCCTGGACCTCGAGCTGTCCCGTCTGGATGACCCGGCGCCACCGGCGTCGGGGCCGTTCGGCCTGCGGTGGCGTCTCGGTATGGCCCTGGCCCGCTGGCTGGAGGCCTGGGGGCTGCCCCCGTCCCGCCTGCGCGCCGATCTGGCCCTGCTCGCCATCCCCTCGGAGCCGTGGGGGGTCCACGTGACCCTGGGCACCCTCGTCCTCATGGCCATCGGCGTCCTGGGGCTGTTCGGGGTCTCCGTCCTGGGGGTCCCCACGCCCCCCTGGGCGGTCGTGGCGGTGGTGGTCCTGGCGTGCTCGGCCGGTGTCGGCCTCCCCGCCCGGGCCGTCCACACCCGGGCCCGGCGTGCCCGGGAGCACTTCCGACAGATCTTCGCCTCCTGGCTCGAGTTGGTGACCCTGGGCCAGGCCGGTGGCGCCGGGGTGGAGGAGGCCATGGCGGCCGCCTGCGACCTGGGGGACGACTGGGCGCTCCGCCGGATCGCCGGCGCCCTCGCCGCCGGGAGGGGTGCCGGCCTGGGCCCCTGGGAGGGGCTCCGGGCCCTGGCGGCGGAGGTGGGCGTGGACGACCTGGCCCGCGTGGCGGCGAGCCTGTCGCTGGCCGGCACCGAGGGCGCCAGGGTGCGTGCCTCCTTGGCCTCGGCGGCGGCATCGCTCAGGGCCGCCGTCCTGAGCGAGGCCGAGGCCAAGGCGAACGCCCTCACCGAGCGGCTGTTCCTCCCGGCAACCCTGCTGGCCGTGGGGTTCATGTTGTTCGTGCTCTATCCGGCCCTGAGTCGGGTCCTGACCTCACTTGGTGGGAGCTGACGCCGCCGGCCCCGCGTCCCGAGCAGAAAGGAACCATGAGATGGCCCTGGTGCAACGCCTCCACTCGGCGGTGGTCCTGGTCCTCGTCCGCAGCCGGGCGGCTGGCCTGGAGGGCGATGGGGGGGTGGGTGAACAGACCGTGATCCGCGGCCTCATCATCGCCGCGGCGATCATCGTGGTGGGGGTCATCGTCGCCGCCGTGGCGTCCCACGCCCACGCCATCGCCCACACCATCAACGGTGCCGGCGGGTAGCAGGCCGGCCCGACGGAGCTGGCCGGATCCGTCGACGACGCCGGTCTCCCCCCTGCCCCCGACCCGCCCGGCGCCCGCCGGGCCGATGGTCGAGGCGCCCGGTCTGGCGGGAGGGCCGGCGGCCCTCGGACGCCGGCTGGGTGAGGAGGGTCTGGCCTCGGTGGTGGTGGCCCTGCCGGCGCTCCTGCTGGTCGTGTGGGTGGCCATACAGTTCGCCCTCTGGGGTCTCGCAGCGCACGCCGCGGAGCTGGCCGCAGCCGACGGAGGCCAGGCGGCCAGGGCGTTCGGGGCGGAACCCGGGGTCGGTCGGGCCACAGCCCGCGGCGTGCTGGCCTCGATGGGGTCGGTGATCGAGGCCCCGGTCATCCGGGTCACGGCCGGTGCGGCGAGCACGGTGACGGTGCGTGTCTCGGGGCAGGTCGTACCGGTCCTCCCCGGCCTGCCTCTGCGGGTCTCGGCCGTCAGCACCGGACCCAGCCAGCGGTTCAGGGCGAGCGGGTGATGGCCGCCCGTCGAGGGGGCGACCGGGGAGCCAGCGAGGCCGAGCTGGTCATCCTCACCCCGTTGTTGCTGGTCGTGGTGGGCCTCATCGTCTCCCTCGGCCGCCTGGGCCTGGCCAAGGTCCGGGTGGAGGACGCGGCAGGGGCGGCGGTGGCGGCAGCGGTGACTGGCGCCTCGCCGCCTGCCGCACGGCGTGGCGCGGCGGGCGCGGTCCGGGAGGACCTGGCGGCCGAGGGCGTGGGGTGCCTCACCCTGTCGGTCTCGGTGGACCTGGACCGCTTCCACCCCGGAGGAGAGGTGGCCGTCCGGCTGACCTGTCGGGTCTCCCTCTCGCAGGCCGCGGTCCCGGGGCTCCCCGGGTCGATGGCCGTGACGGGGACGGCGCGGGCGCCCGTGGACCCCAACCGGAACCGGCCCCGATGACGGGGGGGCGATGACCGGCTTCGCCGTGGTCCTGGTCGTGGCCCTCCTCGCCATCACCGGCCTCGTGGTCGACGGGGCCCGGGTGGAGTCCGCCCACGTGGTGGCCCTGCACGACGCCCAGCAGGCGGCCCGGGCCGGGGCCGCGGCCCTCGGCGCAAACCCTCGCCAGGGGACCCTCGCCCCTGCGCCACGGGCCGTTGTCGTGGCCCAGGACTGGTTGGCCGGCGCCGGCCACCCCGGGACGGCGACCGTGAGCGGTGAACGGGTCGTGGTCACGATCGGGCCCTACCCCCTCCCCACGACCCTGCTGGCCCTGGTGGGGATCGGGCACCTCTCGGTCGCCGCCCGCGCCTCGGCCCGGGCCATCGACCGGTCGACGGGGCCGGGACCATGAGGCGGGTCCGCACATGGGCGGCCGGCGGTCTCCTGGTGGCGGTGGCCGGGGGCGTCCCCGCGGCGCTGGTGGTGCTGGTGGGCGACCCCCTGCCGTCTTCCCTGCCTTCCTGGTCCCAGCTCCACCTGGCCATCGCGTCAGGCCGAGTGGCCGCCCACACCTGGATCAAGGCCCTCGCACTCGTCGTGTGGGCCGCGTGGGCCCGAGCGGTGTGGGTCGCCGGTGCCGAGAGCCTCGTGGCCCGGCAGGCCTGTCGGGGGCGGCGGGCCTATGAGCCCCAGCGCGCCGGCTCCCCGGTGGCCTGGCTGGTGGCGGCGGTCGTGACCGGCCTCTGGGCCGCGGTCCCCGCAAGCGCAGCTCCGGCGGGCGCCGTGACCCTGCCGCCAGGCGCCGCCTCGGTCTCGGCCGTGGGGGCCCTGGGGCCCTCCGGACCCCCGGCCCCAGCGCCACCGGGGGTGGTAGGAGCGGTGGGGGCCCCGACCACCGAGGGGGCTCCGAGCGCGCCGCCCGAGCCCGGGACGGTCCCCGGCAGCTACGTGGTGCGTCGGGGGGACAGCCTCTGGGACATCGCTGCCTCCCACCTCCGCCCGGGGACGCCCCTGGCATCCATCGCCAGGCACTGGCGAGCCATCTGGTCGCTCAACCGGGACCGGGACATGGGCGGTGGGGTGCGGTTCACCGATCCCAACCGCCTGTATCCGGGCTGGGTCCTCGAGCTTCCCCCCTCCCTCCGGAGCCCCCCGGCCCCCACCGGTCCCCGGGGCGATCCGGGTCGTGGTGCCGAGCCCATCCCGACCCCGCCGTCCCGGCCCTCCCCCTCGTCGACCACGACCGTCCGGCCGGCGTCCAGCCGACGACCCGACCTCGAGGCCGACACCGGGCGAACGGGGGCGGAGGTGGAACTGGGCGCGGGCCTGGGCCTCGGTCTGCTGGCCGCGGGGATCACGGCCGAGCTCGTGCGCCGTCGTCGCCACCAGCTGCGGGCCCGTACCCCGGGCCGCAGGATCCGCTTGCCCGCCGGCGAGGACGCCGACACGGTCCGTCGGGTGGCGGCGAGCGCGGACCTCGCTGGCGCCCGATGGGTGGACCTCGGGCTGCGGCAGCTGGGAGCCAGCCTCCGCCAGACCGGCGGGGCAGCGACAGCACCGACGGTCCTCGAGGTGCGGTTGACATCCGGGGGCCTCACCGTGGGCGCCGACGGTCCGACGCCGGCCGCCCCACCCTTCGAGACGACAGGGGTCACCTGGCACCTCCCCAGAACCGATCCCGGCGCGCTGGCCGACGCGGGCTCGGCCACCGCGCCCGTACCCGCCCTTGTCACCATCGGGTGCCTCGACGAGGAGGCGCCCGGGGAGCTCATCCTCGCCAACCTGGAAGCGCGCAGCCCTGTCGCCGTCGAGGGGTCCGACGAGGAGGTGGTGGCCGCCCTGAGGGCCATGGCGGCGGAGCTCGCCACGGCGCCCTGGAGCGAGTGCCGGGAGGTGGTCCTGGTCGGCGTGGCCCCGGGACTGTCGGCGGTGGACCAGGTCCGGACCGCAGGCCACCTGGAGGAGGTGCTGGAGGAGGTGGAGCAGGTGGCAGGGGAGGTCGAGGCGCTGGCCGCCACGGGACCAGGCCCCCCCGGCACCGCCCGACTCATCGACCAGGAGCCATGCTGGGCCCCGAGCGTCGTGCTGGTCGGCCCCGGCGAGGTCGGAAGCGACCTGGACCGCCTCGCCGGCCTGGCCCGCCGGCCCGGGGTGGTGGCCGTGGTCGCCGGGCCCCTCACGGGTGCCTGGACCCTGCGGGTGGCGGGGAAACGCCTCGTCGCGCCCGACGGGACCGACCTGCACGCACAGCAGCTGTCCGGCGCCGACGATGAGGGGGTGGTCCGGGTGCTGACCGCCGCCACGCCGGGGGCCGAGGCGGCACCCTCGGAACCTCCCTACGACACCCTCGGGCCGAGCCTCCAGGAGGCCGAGGTGGAGGTCGAGCTCCGCCTGCTCGGCCCCGTCGAGCTGCAGGGCGGGGTGGTGCGCTCCGACTGGAGCAAGGTCCTCGAGCTGCTCGCCTACCTGGCCTGCCACCCCGAGGGCGTGGCGACCGCGGTGTGGGAGGCGGCGCTGTGGCCCGAACGGCGCGTGGCGCCGGGAACCCGTCGCAACCTGTTGTCCTATGCCCGTCGGGCGCTGGGCGCCGGGGCCGACGGGCAGCCACGGCTGACCAGCCGGGGTGGCCGCGCCCACCTGGTGGGGGTGGGTTCCGACTGGGGTCGCTTCCGCCACCTCGCCGCCGGTGACCCGGCCGCCTGGGGCGACGCCCTGGCCCTGGTCCGGGGTGCGCCCCTGGGCGGGATGGACGCTCCCTGGGCCAGGGTCGAGGGCCACCTCGCCACCATGGAGCAGGAGGTCGTGGATGTCGCCCTCCACCTCGCCCAGATCCACCAGGACCGCGGTGAGCACCGGCGAGCGGCCTGGGCCGCCCGGCAGGGCCTGCGCGCGTCACCCTGGGACGAGCGCCTCTACCGGGCCTGGATGCTGGCGGCGAGTTCGGCCGGGAACCAGACGGGGGTGCAGGCAGCCTGGGACCAGCTCATCGCCACCCTGGAGGCCGACTGCGACCCAACCCTGGCGGTGGAGCCGGAGACCGCAGAGACCTACCGCGCCCTCAGGGGCCCCGGGCGCCGGCACGGTTGACGCCGTGGGGCCTCCGGTCGTCGTCGCCACGGCGCTGGCGGGCGCGGCAGGCGGCTGGCGGGGGACCCCGCTCCTCGCCTCGCTGGCGGCCCGCTACCAGACCGATGGGCTGGTAGTCGGTCTCCTTGGCCGGGGCCGGGGGACACGGGCGGCCCTCTCGGCCACGCTGGCGGGCGTCGAAGCCACACTGGCGGCGGCGGCCGCACCCGTGGACCTCCCGGCCCTCCTCATCCTGGGGGCCACCCTGGTCGCCGCCGCGATGATCGACCTGGACCGAGGGGTCATCCCCAGGCGACTGGTGTGGCCGGCGCTGGCGGCTAGCGCCGTGTTGGTGGCAGCGGCGGCCGGAGTCGCCGGGGAGTGGCCGCGTCTGGAGGGGGCTGCGGTGGGGGGCGTCACCGCGTTCGCGGTCCTGGGGGCGGTCCACCTGGCCGTCCCCCGGGCCCTCGGCTTCGGGGACGCCCGGCTGGCGGCGATCGCGGGGCTGTTCCTCGGCTGGGAGTCGGTGCCGACCCTGTTGGTCGCCCTCGTGGCGGCCTGGCTCCTCGCCGCCGCCATGGCCCTCCCGCTCGCCCTCCGTGGTGGTCGGAGCGCCCGGCTGCCGCTCGGACCGGCGCTGGCCGCCGGCACCCTCGTCGGGGTGGTATGGGGCCCGACGCTCCTTCGAGCCTGGACGGGGTGACCACCCACCTGGCATCCCGGAGACCCCCTGACGGGCCATTCAGGTGGACGGTGTCCGGGGCGGCGACCCGGACAGGTCCACCGCCGGACTCGAACCCGCCCCGGGCCCTCCGGGGCCGAACGCGGGCTAGCCGCAGGGCCTTAGGACCTGCCCGCCCTCCTGCGCCCGTAGCGACGCTCGAACCGCTCCACCCGACCACCGGTGTCGACCAGCTTCTGCTTCCCCGTATAGAACGGGTGGCACTCGTTGCACAGCTCGACGTGCAGCTCGGCCTTGGTGGAGTGGGTGGTGAAGGTATTCCCGCACGAACACCGTACGGTGGCCTCCACGTACTCGGGATGGATGCCGCTCTTCATCGAACCTCCTACGCCGCCGGGGCCGGCGCCTTGGCGATCTCTGCCAAGAACTCGTCGTTGCCCTTGGTGGTCTTGATCTTGTCCATCAGCAGCTCCAGCCCCGGTGCGGCATTGCCGTCGCTGGCCAGCGCATTGAGCACCCGCCGGAGCTTCCACACCAGCTGCAGCTGGGACCGGTCGAACAGGAGCTCCTCGTGGCGGGTGGAGCTGGCGTTGACCTCGATCGCCGGATAAATACGGCGCTCGGCCAAGCGCCGATCGAGCCGAAGCTCCATGTTCCCGGTCCCCTTGAACTCCTCGAAGATCACCTCGTCCATGCGCGACCCGGTCTCCACGAGCGCCGTGGCCAGAATTGTGAGGGAACCTCCCTCCTCGATGTTGCGTGCGGAGCCGAAGAACTTCTTGGGGGGATACAACGCCCCGGAGTCGACGCCGCCGGACATGATCCGCCCGGTCGCCGGCTGGGCCAGGTTGTAGGCCCGAGCCAGCCGGGTGATGCCGTCGAGGACGATCACCACGTCCTGGCCCTGCTCCACGAGTCGCTTGGCCCGCTCCATGGTCAGCTCGGCGACGGCGGTGTGCTCGTCGGCGGGTCGGTCGAAGGTGGAGGCCACGACCTCGCCCTTCACCGACCGGCGCATGTCGGTGACCTCCTCGGGGCGCTCATCGACGAGGAGGACCATCAGGTGGACCTCAGGATTGTTGGCCTCAATGGAGTGGGCGATCTGCTTCAGCACCGTCGTCTTGCCGGCCTTGGGCGGGGAGACGATGAGACCCCGCTGGCCCTTTCCGATGGGGGAAAGCAGGTCGACGATCCGGGCGCACATGTTCGCCGCGTCGCCGGGGATTTCCAGCTTCAGGCGCTCATCGGGGAACAGCGGTGTCAGGTCCTCAAACTTGGCGCGCTGCCGGGATTCGTCAGGAGCCACACCGTTCACCGTGTCCACCCGCACAAGGGCCGGGTACTTCTCGTTGGAGTTGGCCGGGCGGCTGCCCCCCTCGACATGGTCCCCCTTGCGCAACCCGAACCGGCGAGCCTGGCTCACCGACACGTACACGTCCTTGGGACTGGGCAGGTATCCGGAGGCTCGGAGGAACCCGTAGCCTTCGTCGCGCAGGTCCAACAGCCCCTTCACCGGGATCGGCTCGCCCTGGAACTGGGGCTCCTGGCCGCCGCCCTGGACGTCGCGCTCGCTGCGATCGCCGCCGCCGCCCCGGCCCCGGCGTCGCCGACTGCGACGGTTCCCCGTCTCGGCCGCCCCGTCACCGTGGCTCCCCTGCCCCCCGGCCTGCCCCCCGGACTGGCGGCTCTGGCCGGCCCCGGCGTTCCGCCCGCCGCTCTGGCCACCCTGCTGGCCGTTCCCCTTGCGCTGGCCGCTCTCGGCCCGCCCGCCATCCCGTCGGGCGTCCTCACCGGACCCGCTGGCACCGCCGGTCTCCCCGCCGCCGTCCCCACCCTCTGAGGGTTCCCCGCCCGCGGTCGCCTGGACCTCGGTGTCATCGGTCTCGCTGGCTGTGGTCGGGGCATCCCGGCCCGACGTGGGATCAGGAGCGGTGTCGGCCGAGGGCTCCGGCGTGGCCCGGGCGGCCTCAGCGGTGGACCGGGCGGCACCGCTCTCCCCCGTCCCGGACGAGGAGCTCCCCTCGACCTCCGCGGCACCGGCGGCCTCCGACGTCCCCCCACCGCCGGCGTCGCCCTGGCCTGCCGGACGGTCCGCGGGCTCATGCGCCCGCTCCGCCTGGTCCCCGGCCGCAACCGATCCGTTGGAGGAGGCCTGCTGGTCCCCGGTCTCCCCGGCGGCGGCATCCCCGGCGACAGCCAGCTGGCCGTCGCCGGATCCGCCCCCGCTGTCGCCCGGGGCCTCGTCGATCAACGGGGTGGCCTGGACGGGTTGGCTGCCCGCCTGGTCCGCGACGGTCCGAGAGCGGGTTGCACGGGCCCGCCGGGGGCGATCGGGGGCGGCCGCGGCCGTCCCTCCCGCAGTGTCCTCGCTCCCGCTCACCTCGATGCCCGTGGCCCGCAGGATCTGATCAATAATGTCTGCCTTCTTCGTGCGCGCACCGGGCTTGAGGGACATTGCCTCAGCGATGGTGTGGAGCTCATCGCGCTCCTTGCGTTCCAGGACCGAGCGCTCGAGCTGCTGCTCTCCGCTCATCGGGCACCTCGCTTGGATCTGATACCGAAATTCAATCTGGGGGGCCACACATGGCCTCTGGGCACCGGCCGAGCCCCCGGGCCGTCCGGGTGGGCTCCGGCTCCCGCCGCCCTCTCCTACTTGTCACTCGACATACCCGAACTGGGATCCGAACCCGCCCCTGTGCCATCAGGCCCGGACGCCCGGGCGACGCCGATCCAGGGCGCAACACACGGATCACGAGCCAGACCGGACCTCCCCGCCGCTGCCGGACCTCACTTGGGGACGCCGTACCCCGGCGACCACCTTCGGACTACGAGCGGCGGCGACCTAATACTACCCGCTCGACCCGGTCTCGGCAATCATCGCCCCACCGGGCCCCGATCACCACCTCGCCAGCCTACAGCCCGATCTCGGCGCGGACGGAATTCAGGTCGGCGGCGACCGGTGTGGGAACCTCGATCTGGCTGATGGCGATGTCCGGGTCCTTCAGCCCATGGCCTGTCAACACACACACGACCGTCGACCCCGGGGGAACATCCGAGGCCAACAGCCCGGCCACCGACGTGGCCGAGGCCGGCTCACAGAACACCGACTCCTCCATCGCCAGGAACCGATAGGCGGCCAAGACTTCCTCGTCGGACACCGCCCGGATGGCGCCACCTGACTCGGCGGCCGCTGCGGTGGCACCGTACCACGAAGCGGGTTTGCCGATCCGGATCGCGGTAGCGACGGTCTCGGGATAGTCTATGGGCTCCCCGGTGACGAGCGGCGCCGCCCCGGCCGCCTGGAACCCGAGCATGGCCGGCAGGCGCGAACTCCGCCCCACCGCCCGGTACTCGCAGTAGCCTTTCCAATAGGCGGTGATGTTCCCCGCGTTGCCCACGGGGATGCAATGCACGTCGGGTGCGTCGCCCAGGACGTCGACGATCTCGAAGGCGGCCGTCTTCTGGCCCTCGATCCGGTAGGGGTTGACGGAGTTCACCACCGTGACCGGCGCCTGGTCGCCGAGCTGGCGGACGAGGGTCAGAGCGTCGTCAAAGTTCCCCCGCACCTGAAGGACTCGGGCACCGTGGACCAGGGCCTGGCCAAGCTTTCCCAGGGCGATGTGCCCCTCGGGGATGAGCACCGCGCAGGTCAGCCCGGCCCGGGAGGCATAGGCGGCGGCCGAGGCCGAGGTGTTGCCGGTGGAGGCGCACACCACCGCCTTGGCCCCTTCCTCCAGCGCCTTGGAGATGGCCACGGTCATGCCCCGGTCCTTGAAGGAACCGGTGGGATTGGCCCCCTCCACCTTCAACAGCACACGGGCACCGACTCGGGCCGACAGCCGAGGTGCCGGCAGCAGCGGGGTCCCCCCCTCGGCCAGGGTGACCACCGGCGTCTCCGGCGTCACCGGCAGCATCGTGCGGTACTCGTCGATGACCCCCCGCCAGGCCCCGTTCGGGCGGAGCGGCTGGCCAGTGCGGCCGGTCACTCGGCCTCGGTTCCGACCAACCGGAGCACGCCCCCGATCCGCTCCACCGCGTCGAGCTGGGAGAGGGCCTCCAGGGTCGCCTGCACGTCGGCTTCCCTGGCCGTATGGGTCATGAAGATGAGGCGCGCCTCTCCCCCCAGGCCCAGCTGCTCCATGGAGCGGATGGACACGCCCTGGTCACCGAAGATCCGGGCCACCGAGGCCAGCACGCCGGGGCGGTCCAGCACCTCGAGACTGAGGTAGTACCGGGAGGTCAGCTCGGCCATCGGGCGCACCCGGGCGCGACCACGGGCCACCGCCCGGCCGCCCCCACCCGAGCGCAGGTTGTGGGCGGCGTCGATGAGGTCCCCGAGCACGGCGGCCGCGGTCGGGCGTCCCCCGGCCCCCGGGCCGTAGAGCATGAGCTCACCCACCACCTCCCCCTCCACGAACACCGCGTTGAACGAGCCGCGCACCGACGCCAGCGGATGCTCCTTGGGCACCATGGCGGGGTGCACCCGGACCGCCACCAGCGGCGGCTGGCCCTCCTCGGGGAGTTGCTCGGCGATGGCCAGCAACTTCACCTCGAAGCCCACCCGGCGGGCGAAGGCGATGTCGGCCACGTCGAGCCCTGTGATCCCCTCGCGATGGACGTCGCTCACCACCACTTCCGCGCCGAAGGCCAGGGTGGCCAGGATGGCGGCCTTGGCCGCGGCGTCACGCCCTTCCACGTCGGCGTCCGGGTTGGCCTCCGCGTAGCCGAGGGCCTGCGCCTCGGCCAGCGCGTCGGCGTAGCTGGCGCCCTCCTCACCCATCCTGGTCAGGATGTAGTTGGTGGTCCCGTTGACGATCCCCATCACCCGATGGATGCGCTCCCCCGCCAGCGACTCCCGTAGGGGACGCACGAGGGGGATGGCCCCGCCCACCGCCGCCTCGTAGAGGAGGTCGATCCCGGCCTCGGCGGCCACCCCGGCCAGCTCTGCGCCCCGCTCGGCCAACAGCTCCTTGTTCGCGGTGACGACCGACTTCCCGGCCTCCAGGGCCTTGCGGATCAGCTCCCCGGCCGGCTCCTGGCCGCCCATCAGCTCGACGACCACATCCACGCCGGGGTTGGTGACCACCTCCAGTGGGTCGGCGGTGACCACCTCAGGGGGCAGGGTCTCGAGACGGGGTCGCACGGCGTCGCGCACCGCCACCCGCACCAGCCTGAGCGGCACCCCGGCACGGGCCTCGATCGCCCCCGGGTCCGCTGCCAACAACTCCACCAGGGCGGACCCCACGGTCCCGCATCCCAACAACCCGACTCCCACAGGTTCCCGCATTGGGTGCACGCTACTCATCCAACCGGAGGAGGTCAGCATAGGTCTCCCGCCGTACGACCGTGCGCACCCTGCCGTCGGCCACGAACACCACCGGTGGCCGGGGCACCTTGTTGTAGGTGGAGGCCATGGCATGGCCGTACGCTCCGGTGACCGGCGTAGCCAGGATGTCCCCCACGGCCAGGTCGTCGGGCACCGTTCCGTCCCACACCAGCGCATCACCCGACTCGCAGTGCTTGCCCACCACCGTGACCAGGCGGGGGCGGGGGGCGGCGGCGGCGCGGGGCAGGAAGGCCTCGTAGCCGCTGCCGTACAGCACCGGGCGGGGGTTGTCGCTCATGCCGCCGTCCACCGACACGTAGGTGCGGATGCCCGACAGCTCCTTCACCGTGCCCACCCGGTACAAGGTCATCCCGGCAGCGGCCACGATGGCCCGCCCCGGCTCGGCGGAGATCCGGGTCCCCTGGGGAAGCCCGGCGTCGATCGCCGCCCGCCGGACGGCGATCGCCCACTGACGCAGGCTGGGTGCCGCCTCCCCGGTCACGTAGGGCACCCCGAGGCCCCCGCCCACGCACAGCTCCGGCAGGCCGAGTGGGGCGACGAACTCCGCCAGGACGGCCACGGCCTTCTGGAAGGACTCGATGGCGAACACCTGGCTCCCGATGTGCGCGTGCACCCCCACCACCTGGAGCCCGGGCACCCCGGCCAGCCTGTCCAGGGCCTTGGACGCCGCGCCGGAGCCCACGCTGAAGCCGAACTTGGCATCGTCTTGACCGGTGCGAACATATTCGTGGGTATGGGCCTCCACCCCCGGGGTCACCCGCACCAGGACCCGCGGTGCCCCGGTGCCGCCCCCCGAGCCGGTGGGGACCAGGGCCTCCAGACGGTCCAGCTCGTCGAACGAGTCCACCACGATCCGACCCACCCCCGCTTCCAGGGCCGTGCGCAGCTCCTCGTGGGACTTGTTGTTCCCATGCAGGACCAGGCGGTCACCGGGCACCCCGGCGGCCAGCGCCACCGCCAGCTCCCCCCCGGTCGACACGTCGAGGGCCATGCCCTCCTCGTAGGCGAGGGTCGCCATGGCCTTGCACAGGAAGGCCTTGGTGGCATAGGCGACCCCGTCGCCCCAGGCCGCCACGGCCTCCCGGCACCGGGCTCGCAACTGGGCCTCGTCGTAGACGAAGACCGGCGTCCCGATCGCGCCGGCCAGCTCGACCAGGTCCACCCCGCCCACCGAGAGGTGCCCGTCGGACCCGATCCGGGCCGTGTCGGGCAGGAGGTAGCCGGGCAGGGGCGTGCGCGGCACCGGGGGAGGGCGCCGGCTCACATCGACTCGGGGGCGTCGACACCGAGGAGGTCCAGGGCCACGGCCAGCCCGATCCTCGTGCCCTCCACCAGCCACAGCCGGGCCTGGGTGAGATCCCCGCTCACCTCCTCCCCCATCACCCGGCAGTCGTGGTAGAAGCCGTGGAAGCGGGCGGCCAGCTCCCGGACCCAGGTGGTGACCTTGTGCGGGGCCCGCTCGGTGCAGGCCGCGGCCACCACCTCGGGGAGTTCGGTCAAACACCGCAGCAACGAGAGCTCCCGGGGGTCCACGAGCAGCGATAGCTCCACCGCGTCCAGACGACGGCGGACC